>NZ_JAWRHZ010000066.1:0-46747 GCF_040308045.1 Proteiniborus sp. | reverse complement strand
TTTGAGTTCCCTTCGCCCTTGTTAATTTTTCTTTAGCATTTTCTTATTTTTGTCAAGGGTGGCGGGAGAACCTACTAGAAATTTGCTTTAGATGCACTATTTTTTGACTCTTATTTTTTCATAGAACTTTTTACATTACCGCAGTTTTCACTAAAAAAGTATAGTTACAACTATCATATTATTAATTCTATGTAAAATATTAATAAATATTGTAAAATAACTTGGTTAATATTATAATTAAGGTAACAACAGGAAATAAAGGGGAGTAGCTAGCAGGATGCTGTTTAATTAGTCGTCAGTACGGCCTAAAGCCCGGCTAATTATTTATAGCAAGACCTTTATTTAGACACTTTTTGTGTTTGAATAAAGGTCTTTTTATATAAAAAAACAAAAAGGGGGAAATAACTTGGAACAATTAACAATGGGAATCAAAAATCTTACACTAGGGAATCTAGGTATGTTTATTGTAGGCGGTTTTCTAATATACCTAGCAATAAAAAAAGATTTTGAGCCAATGCTTTTATTACCTATTGGTTTTGGAGCAATCTTAACTAATCTTCCTGTAATCGAGGGTATTCCTGGTATATCAAGTCCTGAAGGAGTATTAGGTATACTAAAAGATGCGGGCATAACTACAGAACTATTTCCTGCACTAATATTTATTGCAGTAGGGGCAATGATAGATTTTGAGCCACTTTTAAAAATGCCTTCTATGCTATTCTTTGGAGCAGCAGCCCAGTTTGGAATATTTATGACATTATTATTTGCATTAATTCTAGGTTTTGATATAAATGATGCTGCAGCAATAGGCATTATAGGAGCTGCCGATGGACCTACTTCTATATTTGTTGCCAGTAGATTTTCGCCTAAATATTTTGCGGCCATATCTGTAGCGGCCTATTCCTACATGGCTTTAGTGCCTTTAATACAACCGCCAGTTATTAAATTACTAACTACAAAAGAGGAAAGAAAAATAAGAATGGAATATAGGGATGTAAAGATTTCTAAGATGGTAAAGATACTATTCCCTATTCTAGTTACGATAGTTGCTGGAATTATAGCTCCTATTAGTGTTACATTAGTTGGTCTATTGATGTTTGGAAATCTAATAAGAGAATGTGGAGTTTTAGAGAGACTTTCAAAATCTGCTCAAAATGAATTAGCTAATCTAGTAACTTTACTTTTGGGTATAACTATTGGTTCCACAATGTATGCAGAAGAATTTTTAAAGCCTCAGACATTGATGATACTAGGATTAGGACTTGTGGCATTTGTATTTGATACAGCAGGCGGGGTACTATTTGCAAAATTTTTAAATCTATTTGTAAAGAAAAAGTACAACCCTATGGTTGGAGCTGCAGGGATTTCAGCTTTTCCTATGTCTGCAAGAGTCATACAAAAGCTTGCAAAGGAAGAAGATCCTACAAACTTTGTGCTTATGCAGGCTGTTAGTGCAAATGTAGCCGGGCAGATAGGTTCTATTATTGCAGGAAGTGTAATTGTTGCTCTACTTTCTCAAGGAGGTTTTTAATATGGAAAATTTAGGAGCCGGATTAGAAATGATGTTATATGGTATAGCAACAACTTTTTCAATTTTAATTATATTTTATTTTGCAATAAAACTATTGGCTAAAATATTCCCTGAAAAATAACACATAAACATCTACCTTCTTAAATATGCATATATAAAAAGAGGGAGATGATTTAATGTTATCACCAAGTTCTGAAGACTATTTAGAAGAAGCCTATAGATTAAGTGTCAATAATAAAGATATAAGGATAAAAGATATTGCAGATTGCCTAAATGTCTCTATGCCCTCTGTAGTTAAAGGTCTTAGAAAATTAAATAGATTAGGGTACATAGTCTATAAGCCTTATGAAAAAATAGAGTTAACTGATAGAGGGAAAGTTAAAGGAGTTTTTCTAGTAGAAAGAAACAAGATATTGAGAGATTTTATTGAAATTATTGGATCAGATTGCGATATAGAACAAGAGGCAGAGGCAATGGAACATTATCTTACTATATCTACTATAAAAGCTATAGAAAAACTAGTAAAGTTTTTTTCGGAAAATGAAGACCTTTTATTGGAATTTAGCAATTTTAAAACCGAAAGCGAATTACATGATTAGAAAACTGTTTAAATATAAGTGTAATGAAGGGATAGAGATTCTTCACTGCGTTCAGAATGACAACTTCTTTCATCCTGAACGCAAGTGAAGGATCTTTCTTTTATACAATCACACTAAACCTATAGCAGTGAATATGGTTTTAATTGTAAAGGTGACTACTATAGCTATTCCTGTGGTTAAGAGAAGTGTAAACGCAGGCCATTTTAAGCCATTTGATTCCTTGCGCATTGTAAGTAAAGTAGTTGCACAAGGAAAATGTAGTAGAGAGAAGAGCATAAAGTTTAATCCTGTTACCCAAGTCCAACCATTATCTATTAATAGGCTTTTTAGTGTTTGTAGATTATCAAATTCTATCATTGCACCTTTAGACAAGTAGCTCATTATAAGTATTGGAAGTACAATCTCATTGGCAGGAAGACCTAATATAAAGGCCATGAGTATAAATCCATCTAGGCCTATAAGCTTTCCAAAGGGTTGAAGAAATCCAGCACATAAATTTAGTAAACTAGTATCTCCTACCATTATATTTGCAAATAGCCAGGTTATGGCACCTGCAGGAGCTGCAACTATGATTGCTCTACCAAGCACAAATAAGGTTCTGTCTAAAAGTGACCTTATAAGGATTTTACCTATCTGAGGTTTCCTATATGGGGGTAGCTCTAGAGAAAATGATGAAGGAACCCCTTTTAAAACTGTAGATGATAACAGCTTTGATACTACTAGAGTAACTATTATGCCTGCAAGTATCATAAAAACCACTGATAAAGTTGCTAATATTGAGCTATACTTGGCACCAGCTAAGCCCAAACTACCAAAAAAAATTGTAGATATGGCTATAAGTGTAGGAAAACGACCATTGCAGGGAACAAAGTTATTAGTGATCATAGCTATTAGTCTTTCTCTTGGCGAATCTATAATACGACAGGCTATTATTCCAGCAGCATTACAGCCAAAGCCCATACTCATAGTTAGAGCTTGCTTACCATGTGTACCAGCTTTTCTAAAGGCATTATCCAGGTTAAAAGCTATTCTAGGTAAATATCCTAAGTCTTCTAAAAGTGTAAATAAGGGAAAAAATATAGCCATTGGAGGGAGCATTACTGCTACTACCCATGCAAGAGTTCTATACATTCCAAGAATTAATATGCCATGTAGCCATTCAGGAGCATTCATGTACACGAAAAAGCTGTTCAACTTATCTTCAAATCCAAATAGCACATTTGCTAGCAATTGAGAAGGATAGTTTGCCCCTTCTATAGTTATCCAAAACACTATTCCTAATAGAAGCAGCATAATTGGATAACCAGTTAATTTTGATGTAAGTATGTTATCAAGTTTTTTATCCCAGTTTACTCTCCTCTTATCATTTATAATGACAACTTCTTTTGCTATGTCTTCAGCTTTTTCATATATTGTTGATACTATACTATCACCAAGAGCTTCGCTATCTCTTATTTTTTTAGACATCAATTCATCTAAATTATTCGTCAAGCCAGTTTTATCATACATATTCTACATCTCAACTCCTATGTGATTATTTGCCATCAGGAATTCTTGTATGGATTTTAATATACTATTATCGCCATCAATAATTCTCAATGCTATCCACCTAGCGTTAAAGCTTTCTTTTATATATTCAGGAAGATTTTCGACTATTTCAGAAACTAAAGATTCAATTTCATTGTTATACTTAATTTTTAAAGGCTTCGGCAGAAGCTTTTTTTCTATTATAAGATCTATCACTTCTTGTAGTTTATCTACTCCTATTCCATCCCTTGCAACCATTGGAATTACAGGTATTTTTAGAGATTCTTCTAGCTTATAAGTATCTATTCTTATGCCTTTTCTAGTAGCTTCATCAATTAAGTTAAGGCAGAGTATTACATTATCAGTTATCTCCATTATTTGAAGTACAAGGTTTAGGTTCCTTTCTAGACATGTGGCATCTGCTATAACTATAGTAATCTTGGGATTTCCAAAACATATAAAATCTCTTGCAACTTCTTCTTCTGCAGAGTTTGCAAGTATGGAATACGTTCCTGGTAAATCAACTAATAGATAATCTTTATCCTTGTATTTAAAGCTACCCTGAGCATTTGAGACAGTTTTGCCTGGCCAATTGCCAGTATGTTGATTAAGTCCTGTAAGATAATTAAATAGAGTACTTTTTCCTGTATTTGGGTTACCTGCAAGGGCAATAACTATTTGCTCTTCATTTTTTTTAGATAGATTGAATTTATCCTTTAATAGTGATAATCCGCTAGATTGACTAGTGAGACCCATTTTGTTCCTCCTTGAAAATTTTCTAATCTTAAATTATATTGGTTTTACTACTATATTTCGGGCTTCTTCCTTTCTTAAGGCAATTATAGAACCTCTAATATTAAATGCTATAGGATTACCTGATGGACTTAATCTTTCAACAGAAACTAGAGAGTTAGGAATAAGTCCTAAATCAAGAAATCGTCTTCTAGAAATTCCACTATTTAAAATTTCCTTAATTCTTGCTGTTTTACCTACTGGCAATTGATCTAGCAATATATGGTCATGTTTTAATTGATTAAATTTTATTGAAACACTATTATAAATTTCCATTTTCATACCCCCAATTTTGTGTTTATGTATTAGCCAAGGCTAACAACTATTAAAAGTTAGCCTTGGCTAATGATTATAATAAAAAAATAATCATATTATGTTATTGGGTTTTTTCTTTTTTCTCTGATATTGTCATTATATTTATCTGCTAAAAAAATGTTACAGTTAATCCTTATGTTATAGTCCTTGATCAGGTGAAGTAAAGACAGGAAAAGTTACAATAAAAGACATGGTTAATGGAGGAAGTATTGAGGTTAATATATCAGAAACTAAAGGAAAATTTATGTACTAGGACGGTAAAACCGTCCTGTTATGTTTATAAACTAATAATATTTTTTCTTACACAAGTGCTCCTCTACTAAGCAAAGAGCTTCTCCAAATCTTTGGAAGTGCACTACTTCTCTTTCTCTTAAAAATCTCAATGTATCTATAACTCCAGGATCATCGCTTACACTTATTAGATATTCATAAGTGGTTCTTGCTTTTTGTTCTGCTGCCATGTCTTCATGTAAATCTGTAACTGGATCTGCTTTTGATTGGATATAAGCAGCTGTCCAAGCTTCCCCAGCTGCATTATGTGGGAATGGGCTCTTGCCATGATTTACATAATGAGCTTCAAATGGGGTCCCCTTAATCTGCTCAACCGTAGCATCCTTGGTTAGTTTATAAACAAGTGTACCTATCATTTCCCAGTGAGCTAGTTCTTCAGTACCTATATGTTATCAGCGATAAACATAAAAATTATTTAGGTAACTTAGGATATAGATCTAATGTAAAATCATCCACCTTTCCACTCCAACGACCACCTTCTTCTTTAGTATAAACTACTTTATCAATTACTTCTTTGAGAATGTCATTCTTTTCTTTGGGATTTTCTAATCTATTATAAGTTTCTAAAACTTTTTCTACTTTTGGAATAATAGTTTTTTTGTTTTTTTCTATAATGAAAATACTGTTTAATTTATTTTCTAATTCTGTTTTATTTTCTTTAGCAGTATTAATTTTATCATTTAGCACTTTAGATCTTTCTAAAAACACTTCTGTAGAATATATACCTTGCTCTAAAAAATCATGTAAGCTACTTAATTGTTTATTCAAAGTTTCTAAATCATTACTAATATTTTCTATTGATTGTTTGATTATATTAACTTCTAAATTATTTTCTTGTTCTTCTTGCTTTTTTACTTCTAATTTATAAACCTTTAGCCAATCTGCTAAAACTTGTAGTAGCTTTTCCTCCACCAGATATAAAGGAGAGCTTACATTAGGACAAGTGGGGCCTACACAAAGTAAAGTATCAGGATAACCACTTTTATAGGGTTTACGATTCATGTTTCTTCCGCATATACCACACTCAACAATTCCAGCAAGAGGGTTTTTAACTTTGTATCTAGCAGGCACAGGAGTAGCAGGATTTTCAGATAGATATTCTTGAGCTAGATTAAACACTTCTTCATCAATGATTGCTTCATGAAGTCCATCTACTAAAAGCCAATCTTTTTCTTTAGCCCTTGGCCTTTCTTTTACCATCTGGCCATCAACCATTTTCTTTATGGTCTTTCTCCAATTCCAACGAATTTTACCAATATAAACAGGATTGCTAAGTATGCTCCTAATACTTGAAGTTACCCAATCGCCACCTTTAGCCGCTAGGATTTTCATATCATTTAGTTTTCTAACTATGAGGGAAACTCCTAATCTTTTATATGAGCCATCTCCTTGTAGTTCGCCATTAGTATATAACTCAAAAATTAATTTTACAACATTAGCTTGTTCAGGATAAGGCTCTAACGTGAATCCTTTTTCACCTTTAAGCTTAACTCTAGTGTACCCATAAGGAGGAATATTACCTACGAATTTGCCTTCTTTAACAGACTGTATTCTCCCACGTTGAAGCCTTCTATTTGTTGTTTTATATTCTCTCCTACTCATGAATAAGCCGAACTCAAAGTATTCTTCATCAAACTCATCATTTGGATCATATACCTTCATAGGAGTAATAATTTTGGTATTAGAATATTTAAACGTTTGGGCTACTAATCCCTGGTCCATAGTGTCTCCACGAGCTAAACGTTCTACTTCTACAACAAATACACCCTTCCACATTCCTGTTTCAACATCAGATAAAAGTTTCTGCATTTCAGGTCTAGAGGCTATAGTCTCACCAGATACAACTTCTTGATAAATTTTAGTAATATTAATTTTCATTTTCCTAGATAGACTAAATAAAATATTTTTATGCCTAGCAAGAGTTTCACCCTCCCCTCTTGTTTCTGCTTCAAGGTCTGCCCTAGATTTCCTCAAGTACATACAATACATTAAACCACATCCTTGTATTTCAATTTTACTAATTCTTCTGAAACCTTTAGGTAGCAAGCTAGTTGTTGAATAGTTTCATATTCATATGTGTCAACATTATCAGGTATAAGAAGCTCAGCAGCAAATTTATTCGCTTGAACTTCTATTTGGTCTTTGTTTAATAAACGATTTTCAGTATAGTAGCTAGTGTTTAAGTGAGTATGTAATATCAAATGGCCTAACTCATGAGCTATAACAATCCTTTCCTCTTCATCAGACAATCTATTAGATATATAAATATATTCATTGCCCCAAATATCCCTAAAAAACCTTCCCTTTTCATCATTTATAAGTTGCTTTTTAATTAACAGGACATCCAATAAATCTAATAACTCATATACATTTCTAGTCTCATATATTTCTATTAATCCAATAACAATTTCTTTTATCCAGGTCACAATATCACTCTCCCCTAAAAAAGAGATATTATTTTCTTTTAATTTTTTCTATAGATAATTTCATGGCAAATAGCATGTCATTTGCAAGGTCTATTATTTCTTCTTCTGATAATTCATTTAAACTATATCCACCATAAGCCATGAATGTTGGTTGCCCCAAAATAAATTTTAAAGCTTCTTCTGGAGTATCTAATTTTAAAGATTCAATAAATTTTACTTGTTTAGCCAATTCACCATTGGGATTATATTGATCATCCCATTTTTCAGCTAATAAACTATCTACAGTGACATTCAAAGCACTTGCTAATTTAGATAATGTTTCACTTTTAGGGTTCTTCGCTTTTCCTGTTTCTATTTCAGATATTGTACTTTGACCTACTCCAGACTTATCTGACAGATCTTTAATTGTCATTTTGTAACCTTCCCTAAGTTCTTTAATTCTTTCACCTAACTTTGACATTAATAACAACTCCTTTCTTGTTACTAGTATATCCATTTGTTGCCTATCGTATTCGGTTTTCAGAATTATTATAGCATTATTTATTCGGTAAAGCAAATTAAAATTTAAAGAAAAACAAAGATATTTGAAGAAATAGGACAATAAACCTATAAAATAATCGGCAGGGCGAATATATGAGGCTTGAATATTCGGCAAAGTGAATATATAATACAATCATAATCGGCTAACCGAATACAGCAGGAGGTGAGAAAATGAGTAACAACATAGCAAAATACATTAAAAAATTAAAAAACAAAGGAATCACAACGACTGAAATAATTGAAAAATCTGGCGTTGGAAGAACTTCTTTTTATGACATAATGAGGGGAAAACAAGTTCCTAAAATAGATACTGCAATTGCAATTTCACAAGCTCTGCAAGCAGATGTGAAAGATGTTTTTCCACAATTGAAAGGAGAGTAATCAAATGCTAACTATGATTAAATTGAAAAATACTGAATATGGACCGGTAGTAATTGTTAAAGAAGAATTTTCATTAACAAATCCAAACTCTATACATCAGTGTAACGAATTTTTAAGAAGTCTTAATACTGGAATAGAGATTAAATTTGAGAATTTCATACAATACATTAACTTGCTGCAGGATATAGCTTTAAAACTAAATATTCTATATTCGGTAGAATAGGACAAAATTTCTCCGGCATAAGTTTTACCAAGGGGGATGATTAGAATGGCAGTAGTAAAAGAATACAAAATCGGAAATACAATAGTAAGAGTACATGACGACTCATATAAAGACAAAACCCAGGAAGATATAGATAAAATTATCAAAAGAATAGAAGAGATCGCAAACAGATCAATTACTAGACATTACCAGGAAGAATGTCCTATAAGTTGAAAGAATCTGAATTTATTAATTGGCTTGAACAAAAAAGGGAGGTGAAATAGTAAAAATTGAAAAGTACTAAAAATTATTTGATAGGAGGTGGAGTAATTGGAAACTGGCGAAGCTATTGAACAACTAGAAGACTTGAAAGCACATTGTAATAGTATGTGTACTGGTGAGCCTGATGAGGCCTGGCCAAAAGATGTACAAGCTCTAGATCATGCAATCGAAGTTCTAAAGAAAAAGGACCTATCTAGCGGCAACTAGGCAGGCCCAAGAAACTAAAAAATACTTTTTTATTATTATATCACAGGAGGTTTGAAAATGGGAGTTCAGATAAATGAAGTTCATAGAATTGATTTTAACGGGCAAATCATAATTAGTACTAGCGAAGAATTAGAAGAGCTTTGCTTAGCTCTAGAAGAACACTTATATGATGATCCAAACTATGACGAGTTAAGTAAAAAAGTTACAGACTTAGAAATAGAAATCGAAAGCTTACAACAAGCTCTAGAATATCATAGGAGTTTATCAGATGGACGAGCTTAACATATTATTAAATGAGCTCAAGAGAGCAGAGGATAACTTTAATAACGCAACTGAAGAGTATATAGATGCAGCTACATATGATCTAAATGCTATTAATGAAAAAATCAATCAATATTTTAAAGAGAGGAGAAAAGCTAATGAAAGACGTTCTTAAAGGTGTAGGAACAAGCTTAACTTTAGAGGACTGTGAAAGATTTTACAACGAGTTAAATATCTCTTGTACATGGAATGATGGTAAAGACTTAACTATGGAGATTGAAAAATAAAAGGAGAGGATTAGTAATGGAAATCAATATTACGATTAAAGGAATAGAGCAATTTACAGAAGCCGTTGCACTACTTGCAAGTGCTATAGCATATGACAAAGGAATCAAAAATACTGGACAGGCTGCTAAAGCTTTACTTCCAGAAGAAAAAGTAACCAAAACTGCACCCGAAGAGGCAGAAAAGGCATCAAAAGTTACACAAACTGAGGAAAAAGCAACAGAAACAGATATAACTATTGAAGATGTAAGAGCTGCATTCATGGCCAAGAATACTAAAGCTAATACACCTAAGTTAAAGAAAATATTAAATGATTTTGGAGTAAGGAAGGTAACTGATTTAGAGGAAAAAGACTTTGAAGCTGTACTGAAGGCACTGGAGGAGGTCAAATAATGGCAAAGCATGCGCTACTTAGTGCTTCATCTGCTGAAAGATGGCTTAACTGTACTCCTAGTGCCAGGCTTACAGAGAAAATACCTGATACGTCCAGTCCATATGCTGCAGAGGGTACACTTGCGCATAGTATAGGAGAACTGCAGCTACAGTTAGCACTTAAGAAGATTACCAAGAGACAGTTCAATTCAGAGCTTAAGAAGATTAAAGAAAATGATATGTATTACGAAGGAATGCTTGATGAAGTAGAGGATTACACAAACTATGTACTAGAACAATACAATGAAGCTGTTAGTAAGAGTAAAGATGCGGTAATATTCCTAGAAGAAAAGCTAGACTATTCAACTTATGTACCTGAGGGGTTTGGCACTGGTGACTGTATCATCATAGCAGCTGAAGAGTTAGAAATCATTGACCTTAAGTTTGGTAAGGGTGTTGAAGTTAGTCCAATTAACAACTCACAATTAAAGATGTACGCTCTAGGAGCTTATGATAAATATGGTTTTATTTACGGAATAGAGAGGATCAAAATAACTATAGCCCAGGTAAGGCTTAATAATATATCAAGTTGGGCCATATCTGCAGATGAATTATTGGAGTGGGCCGAGAATGAGCTAAAAGGAAAAGCTCAGTTAGCTTTCAAAGGTGGAGGGGATATGGTACCCGGTCCATGGTGTGCTTTCTGCAGAGTAAGGCAGACCTGTAGAGCTAGAGCTGAAATGAATATAGAAACTTATGAGAATTATAATCAGGATCCTAGGCTACTAAGCATAGAAGAAATATCAGAAATATTAGGACAAGCAGATGATATTGCTAAATGGGCTAAAGAACTTAAAGATTATGCACTCGATGAAGCTCTTAAGGGAACTAAGTATCCTGGTTGGAAGCTAGTTGAAGGTAGAAGTAACAGAGTAATAGATGATCCAGATGCACTTGTTGTGGTACTTACTAAAGAAGGTTATGAAGAAGAAAAGTTGTACAAGCCTAAAGCCTTAGAAGGCATAACTAATCTCGAGAAATTAGTAGGTAAGAAGAAATTCAATGAACTTGCTGCAGGTCTTATCTCAAAACCACCAGGAAAACCGACTCTAGTAACATTGGATGATAAAAGACCTGAGCTTGATTCAGCTGAAGAAGATTTCTTTTAGAGGAGGGATAATGTGAAATCTGGAGATAAAATGACAAAGGTTGAATGTAATAAATGCGGTTATGTATTCAAGTGGGATTATGGGGAGTGGTCATGGGCTGAATGTCCAAGATGTCATCATTCGGAAGAGGATGAAATTGACTATTAATTTACACGATTCAGCCGAAGAAGATTTCTTTTAGCGGTTAAGTTTACAGTTATGGAGGTTTAGTATTGAAAGAATATATAGATATTCAGGAGACTAGAAGTGTAAAGAAATTAGCAAAATGTACTTGTGATAGATGTGGAAAGCATATAGATATAGATGATGATTGGAGTAGTATAGGTAACAAATATACAAACGTAGAAATGAGGTTTAAATTTATTAGCGATTCAATGAATTTTAGCAGGGTAAACTTCGAACTTTGTATTCAATGTGTTTTAGAGCTATTAGATTTCTTTGAAATGAGAAGAGAAGCTATAGAAGAAATAAAAGAAGAAATAGATGTTTGGATAGATTAAATTGTTACTAACTATAAGTTTAGGAGGTTAATTAGGTGGAGAAGGTAAGTGAAATGGTTGATTTATCTAAAAAGGTTTTAGAAGTAGATGTCAGCAGTCCTATATTTAACTCTATGCTGCATGATTTAAACAAAGAGATAAAGAGAGTAATTGATAAAGTATATGATCAGGAGTTTGAAGCTGGAGAAATTACTTTGAAATTGTCTTTAGCTATACCAGAGTCATATAAAGAATTCCCTAGAGAGAACGGATCTGGTGAAGTAGTAAATGAAACATATTTCTATAGAAGACCGTACTTTGAACATAAGGTAACATCTACTCTTAAGAAGCAATACAAGCAAGAGGGATTCTATACTGAAGAAAAAGAAATCAAGTTTGAAGATGGTCAGTACATTGTAGTACCTTTAATTGAACCACAAATCAGTATGTTTGATGATGAGGAGGATGATTTCATCTAATGATATATCACTTCATTGACATCGAAGCTAATTATAGTACGAGATTTAATATTAAACCAGATACCACTACAAGAAATAAGTACTATTGTGTGATGCAAAATCCGTTTAACCAGGATCATGATACAAAAGTTATTTATGGAGGAACAGAGGAAATAGTAAAACGAAAAATCAGAAAGCAATATGAAAAATTTAAAAGGGAGAGTGCTAAATAATGAAAGCAATATTAAAAAATGAAACTAAGGTAGTAACTGGGAAGGTAAGACTAAGCTATGCTAATCTATTTGAACCAAAATCAATAAATGGAAGTGAACCTAAATATTCAGTATCTATAATAATTCCTAAGAGTGATAAGCAACAAATATCAGTTATTGAACAGGCTGTAAAAAATGCTATGGAAAGAGATAAAGGCAAATGGAATGGTAAGATACCATCTAATCTAAAGCTTCCACTAAGAGATGGAGACGATGAGAGACCAGATGATGAAGCATACGAAGATTGTTATTTCTTAAATGCTAACTCTAATAAGGCTCCTGCAGTTGTTGGTTTAGAGAAGGACAAGTCTACTGGAAAAGCTATTCCACTAGGTGAGGATGAAGTTTATTCAGGATGCTATGCAAGAGTAAGTGTTAATTTCTATGGATTTAATGCAGCTGGTAATAAAGGTGTAGCTTGCGGACTTGGAAATGTTCAAAAGGTAGATGATGGAGAGAGACTTGGAGGTGGATCATCCGCTGAGGAAGATTTTGAGTTTGATGAAGTTGACGCTGATGATGATTTCTTAAGCTAATAGGAGCTGATTAGATTGACTACTTTAGCAATTGATATTGAAACTTATAGTGATATAAATCTAAAAGAATGTGGAGTCTACAAATACGTAGACTCCCCAAATTTCAGAATTCTATTATTTGCTTATGCTTTTGATGCTGAAGAAGTAAAAATAGTAGATTTAGAAAATGGAGAGGGGATCCCTTCAAGAGTCTATCATGCACTCCATGATGATAATGTAATAAAAACAGCTTTTAATGCTCAATTTGAAAGGGTCTGTATAGATAAGTATCTTAAGATTAAAACTGAAAACTGGGAATGTACAATGGTCAAGGCTTTATCCTTAGGATTTCCTGGAGACCTGGACAGTGTAGGTAAGGTTATAGGAATTGAACCGGATAAACAAAAGCTTATGGCCGGAAAGAACCTTATTAGAATATTCTCTATACCTAGGAAAGTTAAAAAAGATAATCAGATAAGCTTTTTAGAAGATAAGGTAAGAATACTACCTAAAGATAGACCTGAAGAGTGGAGATTATTTAAAGAGTATTGTATCAGAGACGTAGAGACTGAAAGAGCTATTAGAAATAAGCTTAGTAGATTCAAAACTATCTCTCAAGAAAAGAAACTGTATGAGCTGGATCAGAAAATTAACGACAGAGGAGTATTAATTGATTTAGAAATGGCTGAAAACGCTATAGCCATAGATACAGAACAGACTGAAAGACTTACTAAGGAATACAGAGATATTACTGGACTAGAAAATCCTAATAGCTTAACAGATCTTAAGAAATATATTAAAGCTAGAACAGGAAAAGTAGTTAAAAGCATTACTAAGCAAAACCTTAAGGAACTTAAAGAAAAGCTAAAAGACTATGATGATGTAGTTAGTGCCCTTGATATTAGGCAGCGTTTATCTAAGACTTCTATTTCTAAGTACAAGAAAATGATTGATGTAGCTTGCAGTGATGGAAGAGCTAGAGGCCTATTATTTTTCTATGGTGCTGGTACTGGTAGATGGGCTGGAAGACTTATTCAAGTACAGAACCTACCACAAAATCATATAAAGGACCTAGACACAGCTAGAGAAATAGTTAAAAACGGTGACTTAGATCTACTCGAAATGATGTATGATAACCCTTCTGATATTTTAAGTCAATGCATAAGACCTGCTATAATACCTCGGCCTGGATACAAATTTGCTGTTGCAGACTTTAGTGCAATTGAGGCACGAGTAATAGCTTGGTTTGCTGGAGAGTCCTGGAGACTTGATGTATTTAAGTCACACGGAAAGATATATGAAGCTTCGGCAGCTCAAATGTTTAATGTACCTATAGAAAGTATTGATAAAGGCAGCCCATTAAGGCAAAAAGGGAAAGTAGCAGAGCTTGCTTTAGGATATCAAGGCGCTGCTGGAGCTCTAATACAAATGGGTGCTCTTAAGATGGGATTAACTGAAGATGAATTACCGGATTTAGTTAACCAATGGAGAAGCTCTAATCCTAAGATAGTTAAGTTCTGGTACGATACTGAAGCTGCAGTTATGGAAGCAATTGCAAATAGATCCACAGTAAGAATTAAAGACAATCTAAAAGCTATATATAGAAGTGGGATTTTGTTTATAGAGTTGCCGAGTGGCAGGAGGCTAGCTTATGTAAAGCCAAAGATAGTCGATCATGACAAGTTTATAGGAAAGCAAAAGATTGTGTATCAGGTTATTAAAGAAAAAACCTATCAATGGGATGAAGTTGATACCTATGGCGGAAAGCTAGTTGAAAACATTGTACAAGCTACTGCAAGAGATTGCTTAGCTTATAGCATGCTAAATCTTGATAAAGCAGGATATGACATTGTGATGCATGTACATGATGAGCTGATAATTGAAATAGAAAAGAGTAGAAATGAGTTAGAAAAAATATGTGACATGATGGGCAAAGAAATTCCATGGGCAAAAGGTTTGCCGTTGAGGGCGGACGGCTATGAATGCAGCTATTATCAAAAGGATTAGGTGGTGAGTAGTATTGGATACAGATAAAGCCAAAGAAACTAAAAGGAACTTAGATAGTAGAAAAATATATATTGCCACAGGTAGAAGTAGACACGAAACAAAATGGAAGAATGTACAGTTAAGCTATGAATCTCTTATTAATAAGCTACAGATTACCACCAGAACTAGAGAAACCTTTAGCGAATATAAACGTATGCCTAAGACACAAAGGGACGAAATAAAGGACGTAGGAGGCTTTGTCGGTGGTAGTTTAAAGGACGGTAGGCGAAAGGCTGAAAATCTTGCTAATAGAAGTCTTATTACCCTAGATCTAGATAATGTAGATATGCCTGTAAATGATTTATGGGACAGTATTACAATGCTAAATGATTATGAGATTATCGCATACTCTACTCACTCACATGAGCCTAAAAACCCTAGAATTAGACTTATCATTCCTTTAGATAGATCAGTACTTCCTGATGAGTATGAGGCCATATCAAGAAAGATAGCTGAGGAAATTGGAATAGATATGTTTGATGATACGACATATCAACCAACAAGACTTATGTATTGGCCAAGTACTTCAAGTGACGGAGAATATATATTCTTAAGACAAGAAGGCCCTTGGCTAAAGCCTGATGAGGTCCTAGATAAATACCTAGACTGGAGAGATGTATCATTTTGGCCAGTAAGCTCTAGGCAAGACCTAAGGATTCATTCCCAGATTAAAAAGCAAGAGGATCCATTAGATAAAAAAGGAATTATAGGTGCCTTCTGTAGGACCTACAGCATATCGGAAGTAATTGAACAGTTCTTAAGTGATATATATGTGCCTACTAAGCTTGAAGGAAGATACACATATATCGAAGGATCTACAGTTGGTGGATTAGTGACATATGAAGACAAATTCGCATACTCACATCATGGAACTGATCCTATAAGTGGAATGCTCTGTAATGCCTTTGACTTAGTTAGAATCCATAAATATGGTGCTCGTGATGAAGAAGCTAAGGAAGATACTCCAGTAAATAGAATGCCAAGCTTTACTGCCATGAGTGAATTTGCTAGTAGTGATGATAGCGTTAAGGAGCTTCTTGGACTTGAAAAACTAAGTGATGTAATGGATGAATTCGAGTTTACTGAAGCTGAAGACACTGAATGGCTCAGAGCCTTAGATTATGATAACAAAGGAAATCTTAGAAACACAATAGATAATGCAGTTATCATCCTGGAGAATGATCCAAGAATTAAGGGTAGGCTAATCTACAATGAGTTCTCTAATCGTGCTACAGTGGTGGGTAAATTACCCTGGAGTGATGAATTGAATAGGGATTGGAAAGATGATGACGATTCAGGAGTTAGGCATTTTTTAGAGAGTAATTATAACTTAACTGGAGCTGGAAAGATAGCAGATGCTGTTACTATAGTTTATCAGAAAAACAAAACTCATCCTGTTTTAGAATATCTTGCGAGTCTAAAATGGGATGGTGTTAAAAGAGTTGAAACACTTCTAACTGATTACTTAGGAGCTGAAGACAATATTTACACTAGAGCCGTTATTAGGACTCATCTTACTGCAGCTGTAGCTAGGGTATCAAGACCAGGATGTAAATACGATACTATGCTTACCTTAACAGGTCCACAAGGAATAGGTAAGAGTACTTTTATTAGGTACTTAGGCAAAGATTGGTTTAATGATAGCTTAGATACTGTTAAAGGAAAAGAAGCTTATGAACAACTCCAAGGCAGCTGGTTAATAGAAATGGGTGAGCTTACGGCTACTAGAAAAGCGGACATCGAAGCTGTAAAACTGTTTTTAAGTAAGACTGAGGACATATATAGGGTAGCTTATGGTAGAAGAACAAGCAGGTTCAAAAGGCAGTGTGTATTTTGGGGAACCAGTAACGATAAAGAATTTCTAAGAGATAAAACAGGAGATAGAAGAACTTGGCCCGTTGACTGTGGAATTTTGGAACCTAAGAAAGACATATTTAAGGATTTAAAAGGTGAAGTAGACCAGATTTGGGCTGAAGCAGTGGAACTATATAAATCAGGACATAAATTACACCTAGAAGGTAAAGAAGCTGAGGAAGCACTTAAGCAGCAACGTGAACACGCAGAGGATAGCCCTAAGACAGGTTTGATAGAGGAATACTTAAATAGAGATTATCCGATTAACTGGGATGATATGGACCTATTTGAGAGAAGAAACTATCTAGAAAATACAGATGATGATTTTGGAATAACAGCCAGTGAACATACAGTGAAGAAGGACAAGACCTGTGTATTAGAAATATGGTGCGAATTGTTTAAAGGAGATCCAAAGGCATTGACACCTATATTGAGTAGAGAGATAAATGATATTTTGAGAAGTTTAGATGGATGGGAAAGGTCAAGAAGTAATTTGAGTTTTGGAAAAATTTACGGTAAACAGAGAGCTTTTACCCGGAAACAGAATTTTTCTGAACTATAAATTCTGTTTCCACCAAAAAACCAGATTCGGAAACAAAAGAAACAAGCGGAAACAGAAAAAATTGTGTTCTGTGTCCGGCCTTAAGCATTAGAAATACTAGGTTAGAGGGTTACTGGAAACAATGGAAACACAATATATATAAAAGAGTTAAAAATATAAATTAGGCACGTATACACGTATATATATATGCCTAATACACGTTTTTAGACTACATAAGAAAAATCTGTTTCCACTGTTTCCGCATAGTAAAATCAGAGAGGTGATTTTAGTGAAAAACTATAAAAGATGGACTGAAGAGGAAGTCCAATATCTAAAAATAAATTGGAGTAAAAAAAGGATACAGGAAATAGCTGATAGTTTAGGTAGAACCTATGATTCTATATATATGAAAGCTAGAGCTTTATATTTAGGGCCAAACAAAAATGAAGATAATAGAAATTGGTCTGAAGACGATTTGGAGTATCTTATGGATAACTGGGGTTACTTGAGTATACCCGCTTTAGCTAAAAATTTAAATAGATCAGCAAATGCTGTTGAGCTTAAATCTAGAAAATTAAAATTAGGACCTTTCCTAGAAGCCGGGGAATATATTACACTTAACCAACTGAGAATAGAGCTTAGGGGGACAAATTCAGGAGGAACCTATACAGTTAATCAGTGGATTAATAAGGGTATACCGGTCAAGACTCGTAAAGTGAAAAATTGCAGCTTCAGGATAATATACCTTCAAGACTTTTGGGATTGGGCTGAAATGAATAGTACTTTAATAGATTTTTCTAAATTAGAGCCCTTGGCCTTAGGAAAAGAACCTAAGTGGTTAGAGAATCAGAGAAGAGCAGATATTGAAAAGCAGAGACAGTTTAAGACCAGCCCCTGAACTAAAGCAGATGATAAGCTTTTAAAGTGGATGCTTAATCAATATAAATATACCTATAGGGAAATATCTTTAAGGCTACAAAGAACTGAAGGGGCTGTTAAAAGGAGAATGCTAGATTTAGGGGTAAAAGCTAGGCCCTTGAAAATGCCTAACCATAATCCTTGGACTGAAGAAGAAGTAGAAATACTTATAGACTTATATCATAAAGGACATTGTTGTAACACGATGCCTAATTATATACCTAGATCCGCGCAAGCCTGTAGTGGCAAAATTGAAAGACTAATAAAAGAAGGAGTATTATTTCCTAGATCGGAGTATAGATCATCATGTTAGAAAGTAAAGTGGAGAAATGTTTGAGACAAAAGATTGAAGCTATAGGAGGAAAAGCTTATAAGTTTTCTTCACCAGGTAACAATGGCGTACCAGACAGGATAGTTTTATATAAAGGGCATAGTTATTTTGTAGAACTTAAACGACCAGGAGAAGATCTCAGACCTCTTCAAAAAGTAGTACGAAAGAGATTTAAGAAACTAGGTTTTAAAGTATATGTTATAGATTCACTAGATAAGGTAGGTGATTTTATAGATGAAATTCATACCACATGATTATCAAAAAGTAGCTAAAGAATTTGCATTAGATAGACAAGCTTCAGGCTTATTTTTAGATATGGGTTTAGGAAAAACAGTAATTACATTAACAGCTATAGAAGAATTGAAGAATGATTATCTAGATATGAATAAGACGTTAGTTATTGCACCTAAGAGAGTGGCCGAGGATACCTGGACTACTGAATATGAAAAATGGGATCATTTAAAAGATTTAAAAGTAGTAAGGGTTTTAGGTACCGTAAAAGAAAGAAAACTAGCTTTGGCCAAGGAAGGTGATATCTATATTATCACAAGAGATAATGTAGCATGGCTTGTAGAATTACTGGGCCGTAGATGGGATTTTGATACTGTAGTTATAGATGAGTTATCAAGCTTTAAGAGTGGTAAAAGTAAGCGATTTAAAAAATTAAGAACTGTAAGGCCTTTCATAAAAAGAATAATAGGATTAACAGGTACTCCAGCACCTAATGGCTACGAGGATCTATGGGCGCAAATATATTTGTTAGATCGTGGTGAAAGGCTAGGTAAAACAATAACTGAATTTAGAAAAAGATATTTTAATACACTTTATAGGCATGGGTACAATGATTATGAATTAAGACCAGGAGCAAAAGAAGAAATAGATGAAGCCCTAAAGGATCTATGTATAAGCATGAAGGCTAAGGATTACTTAAAGCTGAAAGAACCATTATATATTAATCGCATGGCCAAGCTTGGTAAAAAAGAATTTGAGACCTATAAGAAGATGGAACGAGACGCAGTATTAGAAATAGGAGATGAAGATATAACAGCCCTAAGTGCAGCTGCAGTAACAAATAAATTACTTCAGTTGGCCAATGGAGCAATATATACAGACACCAGGGAAGTTAAAACAATACATGATAAGAAATTAGAAGTCTTAGAAGAATTGATTGAAGAGGCTAACGGAGAACCAGTACTTGTATTTTATAACTTCCAGCACGATAAGGATAGGATATTAGAAAGATTTAAAGATGCAAGGATTTTAGATACAGAACAGGATATCAAGGATTGGAATGATAAAAAAATAAAAATCCTTATAGCACATCCAGCTAGTACAGGCCACGGTTTAAATCTTCAGTCAGGAGGAAGTATAATTATTTGGTTTGGGCTAAATTGGAGCTTAGAATTGTACCTTCAAGCAAATGCAAGATTGAATAGACAGGGACAGACGGAGACAGTCAGAATATATCATATAATTACTGAAAAAACAGTAGATGAAAGAGTCTTGGAAGTATTAAACGGTAAGAATTTAAACCAAGAAGAGCTTTTAAGAAAACTTAAGGCAGAGCTTAGGGAGGTGGCTTAAGTGTTAGATGAAATAAGTTATAACGTAGTTGAGGTAATACCTTATAATTCATTTAAAGAAAAAATTAATATAGTTATCCAAGAGCTACTAAAAAATAGGTATGTAGAAGTTTGGGACAAGTTTATTTATTCTGCAGAGAAATGGAGGAGATATAGGTGATACCGTTAGTGTCTGATGAACAAATAATACGTGTACTAAAGAAGTATGAAGGTGAGCATATGCCAGTAAGGCGATTAAAAGATTTATTAGGTTACGATAGCACAAGTACAGTTCACGATAGATTAAAGAAGCTAGAATCTAAAGGGTTAATAAGGATAGAAGTTGTTAGAGAGACTTATGTGAAAGTTTTAAAGGAGGAGGGTAAATGAAAAAAGAATTTAAAATAAAAATTTCAGATAGAACCACAAAATACTGTTCTAACTGTAGGGCGAAGATAAAAATAGGTGATAAATATGCTAAATATAAGCATGGTGCTGACAGATTGTGCTTGAAATGTTGGGAGGAGATACAATGAGCGAAACTCAGGGAAATTATTTAACTGATATAGAACTTAAGCAACTAGAGATTATGGAGCATTATGGTATAGATAAACAGTATGACCAGCTAATTGAAGAATGTAGTGAGCTTATTAAAGCAATCTGTAAATATAAGAGAGATGACATATTACAAAGTGACATAATACCTACTGCTAACATTATTGAAGAGATAGCAGATGTTGAAAATTTAATTGAGCAGCTTAAACTGAAAGATAAGTTTATTGCAGCTGGGGTGGTGAGTATTAAAGAACACAAAGTAAACAGAGAAATCGATAGGATTAAAACTAGACATAAAAGGGGGTAATTTAATGCTGACAGCAGAGCATAGAGAAAAAATAAAATATCTTAATCAGTATAAATATTTAAATTCCGAAATAGATAGAAAGATAAAACAGTTGGAAGATTGGAGAAATAAGATATACAACGTAACAGGTACATTGTCAGATATGCCTAAAAATCCTAACCGAAGTAATACTATAGAAAATGGAATTGCAACTATAGATGAAATTGAAGAAAATATAAATATAGATATAGATAAACTTGTAGCATTAAGATCTGAAATAGAAGATAAGATAAATGCAATTGAAGATTTGAAGCTAAGAGAGCTTTTGAAGTGTAGATATTTGGATTGTCAATCTTGGGAAGAAATTGCTTTTAGAAATGGTTATACTTGGCGCAATGCTTATTATTTACACGAGAAAGCATTAGATTTAATAAAAATAAAATAAGACATTTCATTGTATTTCAGTATTAACATCTGTTATTGTTAGGATGAGAAAAGTATAAAGCAGTCGGGATTACGAGACAAAACCTCCTTTCCCGGCTGCTTTTTTATAGGATGTGTAAATATGATCTATATAGATGATGAAGGAAGAATGCAATGTACAGAATATTGCATGAGCTGCGAAGAAGATAGAAAGACCTGTGAAGCAAGAAAAGAGCGTAGCAGATGGGCAAAAAGAATGATATATAAAGCTAAAAAGGATTATGAAAGAAGGATAAAGGAAAATGAAAAATTATAAACATAGATGTTATGGCTGTAAGTGGGGAACTTGGACGGGAACCAAATATTTCTGCATGATACCTGGGTGGGTGTGCTGGAGGAAGATAGGTTAATAAATGTTTAGCAGGAGGTGAGCATTATGGCCAGATTAACAGCAAAGCAGAAAAGATTTATTGAAGAGTATTTAATAGACCTTAATGCCACTCAAGCGGCAATTAGGGCAGGATACAGCCCAGATACTGCTTATTCTATTGGTAGTGAAAACTTGAAGAAACCTGAGATACGCGCACGTGTAGATAAGGCCATAGCAGAAAGGTCAAAACGTACTGGTATTAATCAGGATAGAATTCTTATAGAACTAGCGAGAATAGGATTATTAAATCCAGATAACGTTGTAAACTTTGGTTCTGCAACAGTAAAAGCTGAAGCAACAGAAGATGATCTAGCAGCTATTGCATCTGTAAAGGTAAAAACTATACCTATGGAAGATGGAGATATGGTTGAGAGGGAAGTAAGATTTCACGATAAAATAAAAGCTTTGGAATTAGCAGGCAAGCACTTAGGAATGTTTAAGGATAAGGTGGAAGTTAGTGGATCATTAGATACCGGACTAAATAAATTGAATTCCATACTAGAGCAGCTAAAGGAATGATAGTATGAATCAAGAACGATTTTTACTATCAGAGAAATACAAGGCATTCCTAAAACATGAAGCTCCAGTAGAATTTTTAGAAGGAACTACTGCTTCTGGAAAGACTACAACAGGAGCATTTAAGTTTATGCTTAAAGTTGCTGAATCTTCAAAGAAGATCCATATACTATCTGGACTAGATTTAGGAACTATAGAGAAAAACATAATCAATAAGGATTTAGGCATAGTTGATATATTTGGAAACCTAGTAGAGTATAATGCAAGTGGTAAAGGGAAGCATTCGTTACCTCATATACTTTATCGTACAGCTTCAGGAGACAAGATTATATATGTATTAGGTTATGATAATAAGACTAGATGGAAGAAGGCTCTAGGAGGCCAATATGGTTGCCTATACATAGATGAGATCAATGTAGCTGATATGGATTACGTAAGAGAAGCTTCTATGAGATGTGATTATTTATTAGCAACTCTTAATCCAGATGATCCTAATTTGCCAGTATACAAAGAATACATTAATCACTCTAGGCCATTACCCGAGTATAAAAGTGATGCACCAGCTGAAATAAATAATATGTTAAGTGAGGAACCAAAGCCGGGATGGGTACATTGGTTCTTTTCTTTTGTCCATAATGCAGGACTAACAGAAGAAAAAAAACAACAAATCATAATGAACGTGCCTAAAGGTACTAAGCTCTATAAGAATAAAATACAAGGTCTTAGAGGTAGAGCAACAGGGCTTATATTCCCTAATTTCACAAGAAAGAACAATGTGAGGTCTACGGAATGGCTTAAAAAGAGAATGGCTGATAAGAAGGATCCTTTGAAGTTTATTCACTTTAGTTGCGGAGTAGATACAGCATACTCCCAAGAAAGCCCTGACACAATAAGCTTTATTTATCAAGGGATAACTGATAAAGGACAATTAATTATCCTGGATGAAGAAGTCTATAACAATGCAGATTTAGAAATTCCTTTGGCTCCTTCTGATATTCCACCAAGACTAATAGCTTTCCTAGAGAGGAATAGAAAGAAATGGGGATTTGCAAGGGATGCATTTATTGACAATGCGGACCAGGCAACTATAACAGAATTAAAGAAATATAAGAGGCAGCATGGAAGTGTGTACAACTTCTTAAATGCTTATAAGAAAGTGGAGAGAATAGATAGGATTCATCTTCAATTAGGCTGGCTTAATGTAAGTGATATTAAGACAGAGGCAGATTATATAGTATTAGATCATTGCGTTAATCATATAGGAGAATTAGAGTCATATAGCTGGAAAGAAGATAAGTATGAGCCAGAAGATAGGAATGACCATACAATTAATGCTAGTCAATATGGTTGGATACCGTTTAGAACTAAGATAGGAGTAGGAGGGTAAGGCATGAAATTATACAAGGTAACTAATGGATTCATAGGATATGGTGAAGTTAAAGTATTTGTAGTAGCCACAAACGAGGAAAGAGCAATTGAACTAGCGAGAGATAAGTTCAAGGAAGAGTGCGATAGGCGACCCAACGTTTATAATAAAAGGTACTACAAGAACTTACAAGCAGAATGTATCTGCGATGACGTTAACAAAGAATGGGCAAGTGAAGTTCAAGACGAATAGGAGGCTAGATTATGGGCTTGAAAGAGGTGATAAAAAATATGGTAATGAAAGCTTTAAATATAGTACCTGCAACAGATAATTCTATATCTATCAAAGAACCACTTTCCCATGCCGGAACAGTACTAAGAAATAGAATTTGGTATAGAGGAGATCCATCGGAGCTAGACCAGTTTTTCAAACAAACTGCACAGGATGAGGTAGGCAAAAGTAGATTTTGGGCTGCAGTGCCTTCAGCTGATTCAAGTATAAGAAAATTTCACTCAGGGTTACCTGGTGAGATAGTAGATAAGTTAGCTGATATTGTTATTTCTGATTTAGATAGTATAGAGTTAAAAGCAGATCAGGACCTATGGGATGAGATTGCTAAGGATAACAAGTTCAACGATGATCTATTAGGAGATGCTATTAAAGATACACTCATTGAAGGGGATGGGGCTTTCAAGCTTAGTGTGGATGAAGAAATATCAAAATATCCTATAATTGAATTTTATTCTGGTTCAGATATAGAGTATACCTACAAGAGAGGAAAACTCCAGGAAGTAATATTCTATGCTTATTACACTCACGATAAAGAAACCTATAGGCTAGAAGAGATATACGGAAAAGGATTTATAGACTATAAATTGTACGATAAAGACAATAAAGAAGTACCTCTTTCAAAAGTTCCAGAGATTAGCCACCTAAGTAAAATTACCTTTACTGGTGATTTTATTATGGCAGTACCTATGAAATTCTTTAAATCTGCTAAGTTTAATAATAGAGGTAATTCAATCTTTGAAAGAAAATCAGATAATTTTGATGCATTGGATGAAGTTATCTCACAATGGATTGATGCCATAAGAGCTGGAAGGGTAAAGAATTATATTCCAGAGGATTTAGTACCTAAAGATCCAAAGACAGGTGCAGCAATGAGGCCTAATCCTTTTGATAATCAATTCATAAAGATTGCCACATCAATGAAAGAGGAAGCCAAGGATAAAATAGACCAAATACAAGCAGAAATAAACTATACTGCCTTTGTTGAGTCTTATGCTAGTACATTGGATATGTGTCTACAAGGGGTAATATCACCTTCTACACTAGGAATTGACCTTAAAAAGACAGATAATGCAGAAGCACAAAGAGAGAAGGAAAAGACTACACTTTATACTAGAGGAAAGATTATTGATGTTCTGACAGAAGTAATACCATTATTAGTAAATGTAACATTAAAAGTAATGGATAACATGAGGTCTATTAATCCTAAGGACTATGAAGCTACTGTTACATTTGGTGAGTATGCTTCTCCCGACTTTGGTAGTGTAGTTGAAGTAGTAGGAAAAGCCAAGTCCTATGGAATAATGAGTATAGAAAAGGCAGTAGATGAATTGTATGGGGATACACTTACAGATGAAGAAAAGGCTCTCGAGGTCAAAAGGATCAAGCAAGGGGATAGTGTGGTAGATGAACCAGCTGCCAATATTGATGGTATGGAAGATGATGAAGATGTGATAGATGATGAAGAATAAAATAAAAAGATCAGACTATGATATTCGAAAGATCTTTGAGCAGATGGAGCTAGATCTAATCGCTTCTATGAAGAGAAATTTATCTAGGCACCAGGATGAAGAACAAAAGGTAGGATTTAAATTTGAGCAATGGCAATCGGCTAAACTAAGAGATTTAGAACGATTCAGAAGAGAAAACAAGAAAATTATTGATATGTATAGCAAGGAAACTAAAAGAGCTATTCATTTAACCCTTTTAAATACATATAAAAATGCTCAAAACAACGTAAGCCGTTTTATTATGAGAATTAAAATCTTTATAAATAAGATTATAAACAGGCCAATTGAAGAAGTATTTATTAAGTTGCCTGGAGATCTAGAACCTATTTTAAAAGACATTGGTAGTTCTAATCTGGAGCCCATTCAGGAGACTATGGAAAGAGCCTTAGAAAATATGAAAATTTGGGATGAAGCTCCTAGACCTATTGATGATGTGTTTTTTAGAACTAATGACGATAAGTTCAAGGCATTAATGGAAACCGTTGAGAATGATTTTAAAAAGGCAAATGCTGCAGTATTAAGAAGAATGGATGATGTATATAGGCAAACTATCTTCAAAGCTCAGGTACATTACAATCAAGGAGCTGTTAGTTTAGATAAAGCTATTGATATGGCTACTGAGGACTTTCTTAATAAAGGTATTGATGCTATTACTTATAAGGATGGTAAGAAGGTTAATATAGCCTCATATGCTGAAATGGCATTAAGGACAGCTAATCATAGGGCTTATCTTATGGGCGAGGGCAAGAAAAGACAAGAGATAGGCATACCATTTGTAGTGGTGTCGGCCCATGCAACAAGTTGCGAGCTGTGCCTGCCATGGCAGGGATTAATTTTAATTGATGATGTCTATAGTGGTGGTAAAAAGGAAGATGGATCATATCCTTTACTCAGCGAAGCAATGAAAGCTGGTTTTCTTCATCCAAACTGCAGGCATAATCTTAGTACTTATTTTCCAGGTATAACTACACTCCCTAAAGTTCCTGATATGGAAAAGACTCTAGAAAATTATGAGCAGGAGCAGAAACAAAGAGCATTGGAGAGAGCAATTCGTAGGCAGAAAAGAAAGGTTGCTGGAACTGTTGATAAAGACAATCTTAAAATTGAGAAAGAAAAGCTTGAAAAGTTACAGGAAGAAATGAGAAATCATCTAGAAGACAATCCTCAATTAAGGAGAGCCTATAGGAGAGAAAAACCCGGTCCTGGTATAAGCAATAAAGATTTAAAAATACATGAAGAAGAATTGAATAAAAAGGAATTAGATGATAAAATTAAAGAAGCAAGAGGAAAGATATTAAGTGGTGAATATAACCTTAATGTAAGAGAACAGAAACAGCAGGAGCATATTTTAGGGACAGAACAATGGGTGAATAGGGTAAAAAGCACTATAAAACAAGGTAGAATACCACAAAGTGCTTTTGATAGAAATATAAACATCCAGGAGATCATTGATAAATATAAAGGTACAGGAGTAATAGAGTTCAGAGGCAAAGATGTGTTTCCAAGGGAGTATGTTAATGCTGAAAGAGAGATTGGAGTTTTTTTTAGTGACAAATTAAATACGTATGTAAGGACAAATAGGATAGCAATTCACTACTCAAGCAAAGGCATACACGCATATCCAGTATCAAACTCGAAAGGAGAATATTAAAGTGTATGAAGCAATCCCAAAATTAATAAAAATATCAGGTTTGTCAGCAGGTAATAAATTTGTAAAAGTTAGGTTAAAAGATGGAAGGACTATTGAATGTCAAGCTGATTGCTTTGGTGAGACTGAGATAGAAGACGAAGCTTTTGTGGATGATTTAAGAGTCTTATTAAAAGATGGAGGAAGCGAGATATTAATTGAAGATGATATTGAAGAAGTAATCGGATAAAAGCACTTACTAAGTAAAAATAGTAGGTGCTTTTTTATGCCTAAATTCAGGAGGTGAAGTTGATGGCTACAAGTGTACAAATAGCATTAATAATTTGCTCTACAATTATAATTTTGAGTCTTTTAGGTAATAAAAAGAGATCTTAATGATGAGGAGGAGACAAATATGTATATCGATAAAGCAACTATAGAAAAGATAAGAGCAATCATTAGTAAATTTATTGAGGCAATTAATGAAATCTGGGAGAAGATTAAAAAAATAATTATGCCTGGAGAAAAACCAATAATACCTAGAGCTCCTAAGAAGATTAACTATAATAAAATTTTGGCGATAAGCAAAAGACCAAGGTTATTTTATTGTAGAAATAACTGCTAATAGGAGATGATTAAAATTAATATTACAAGTGTTGAAGCAGTAATAGAAGAAAAGCCACCTATTGAAGGATGGAGATGTTTCAAAGATACAGGAGATAAAATTGCTACTCTTAAATTTGATTTAAAAGAATTCGTAATCAATGAATATAATCAAGCCGAAAAGACAGTTCATGTAGATTATAACAACACTATTATTTTATCTATAATGCTTAAAAACGGCTTTATTATAGTAGAACATTGTATATGTATGGACCCAAAGGAATTTGATATGCATAAAGGCATAGAAATATGCAAAGAAAGGATACTTAATAGATTATTTGAGCTTTATCATCCTGTTGAGATTAAGAATCCTGAAAATTTAAAGAAGTTGTCAATTAAAGCCCAATAAGGCTTTTTTATTTTGCTCTTTTTAAAGGCTAGAGCATAAAGAGGCGCATCTCCTAACAGGGAGCAACCTGTATAAATATGCTATTGGAGGAATGAATAATGGAATGGTTAAAAAAATTAATTGAAAAGCACACAAAAGATGGAGTATTAAATCAAGAGGAACTTATTAAAGAAGTAAATACAGAGTTTCCTAAACATGCAGTACCTAAGGAAACTTACAATGCCTTAGCTGAAACTAAGACAAAGTTAGAAAAGGACATCTCAGACAGAGATATTCAACTTGAAGATTTAAAAAAAGTAGATGCTGCAGGTCTACAAGCTGAGATAACTAGACTTCAAGGTGAAAATAAGACAGCAAAAGAAACATATGAAAAGGAGTTAAAAGACTTGACACTTACTAATGCTATAAAGCTAGCTATAGCTGGGAAAGTGCATGATGAATCTATCGTATCTGGACTGATAGATAAGACTAAATTGATCATTGGTGATGATGGTAAGATTGTTGGATTAGATGATCAGATAGCTTCTCTAAAGGAAAGCAAAGCATTTCTATTTAAAGAAGAGAATCAGAATCAAAACAACAATCAAAAAGCAGGATTCCAGAAGATAGGTAATCCACCTCCAAATGATCCTGCTGCAATGGATGCTGCAATAGCAGCTGCCTTTGGTAATACAACAGAACAAAAATAATTTTGAAAAGAGGGATATAAATGGCAATTAATTACGCTGAACGTTTTGAAAGACAGATAGAACAACAATTTGCTAGAGAATTAACGTCTGCCGATATGGCAGTAAACAGAAGATACAATTTTATAGATGCTCAAACAATAAAGGTACCTACTGTAACCTTATCAGGTTATAAAGACCATACTAGAGACGGTTCTAAGAATAGAGGAACCGTAGGAAATACATTCCAAGCTTTTTCATTAACTCATGACAGAGATATAGAATTCTTTGTAGATGAGATGGATGTAGATGAGACTAATCAGGTTCTTAGTGCTGCAAATATTACAGCAGTATTCAACCAGGAACAAGCTATACCTGAATTAGATGTCTTTAGATACTCAAAGTTATATGCTGAATTTGTAGCAAACGGTGGAGTAGTAAATACAGAAGTATTGACAACAGCTAACATATTAACTGTATTCGATAAGATGATGGAAGATATGGACGAGGCAGCAGTACCACAATCAGGGAGAATGCTAAAGGTTACACCTAAGGTTTACACTATGCTTAAGAATGCCGAGAAGATCCAAAGAACATTAGATGTTAGTGGAACTAAAGGCATAAATAGAAATGTAAGATCCTTAGATGAAGTAACCATAGTAACTGTGCCAAGTGACAGAATGAAGACATCTTATGATTTCTCAGATGGATTCATAACCGCGGTAGGAGCAAAGCAAATAAACATGATGTTATATCATGCATCTGCAATATTGGCTCCTGTGAAAGTAGCAGATGTTTATCTATGGAACAAGGGAGAAACTCCTGAATCTGCATTTGGTTACCTATATCAGAACAGAATGTACACAGATTTATTCGTAATCAAGGCAAAGAAAGATGCTATTGCAATTAATGCAGAGGCAGCAGTATAAGGAGGGGTAATTAATGTTATATGCAGTAAAAGCCAATAGACAATACAAAATCACAGAAGAAGAAAAGCAAAAGTTTATTAATAGAGGCTATAAAATTGCAGAATTAAAAGATAATAAACTTGTGTTTGAAGAAGTAGAAACAGAAGAATCAAAAGAAATTGCCAAGCTTAAGGCAGAAAATAAAGCGTTAAAAGCTGAGTTGAATGGGCTAAGGAAGGTAGAAACTGAAGAGAAGGAGCCTGAGGGAAAAGAATCTGATAAGGCAAAGAAAACTAAGGGAGAGGGCAAATAGTCCTCTTCTTTCTTTTGAAAGGAAGTGAGGATTATGGCCTATGTGGATTATCAATACTATTCCGATGTGTATAAAGGCAGTTTAGATGAAGCAACAGCACTAAAACTATTGGAAGAGGCTTCAGATGAAGTGGATAAATTGACTTATGGCAGAATTAGAAAAAAAGGCTTTGATAACCTTACTGAGTACCAGCAGGAAATGATTAAGAAAGCAGTATGTTACCAGGCTGACTTTATTAATAAATATGGTGAGTATCTTAATATGCCTATTGAGGGATATAGTGCTGGGGGTATAAGTCTATCTTTTAGCAAAGATAATCAAGGTGCTGGTGGAATAATAGCAGATAAGAAAACTTTAGACTATTTAAGCCAAACAGGGCTTACAGTTAGGAGGTTATAGCTATGAAACTTCCCTTTCCAGATTGGCTCCTTGTTACTCCCATAAAGGTTGTAGCTGAATTACCTGGTGAAGATGGAGTAATAGAAGATTTAATCTTTGATGGTAAATGTAACTTTAATGAAAAAAGCAAGACTGTTATGAATGCAGAAAGACAACTAGTAACCTTGTCAGGCTCTTGCATATTTAAAGGAGATATATATCCTAATAAACCAATCAAAGGCTATATAACTCTAGTCGATAGTGAAGGCAAAAAAATAGAAAGTAAACAGATATATAACTATAGGAAAATTCGTAATCCTGATGGCTCAATATATTCTACAGAATTGGATCTGGTGTAAATGAAGATTAAATTAAATGTTCAACTTAATCAAACTAATATTAAGAAGATACAAGAAGCTGCTATAAAAGCTTTGCCTTTAACTATGGAGGCCATGAAAACAGAAATAAATAATATGCAAGTAGTTCCTAAAGAGACTGGGGATTTAGAAAGATCTGCAGAGGTGACAGCAGAGGATAATAAAGGAGTCCTAAGCTATAATAGGCCCCAAGCTAGAAGGCTTTATTATCATCCTGAGTACGATTTTAGGACTGACAAGAATCCAAATGCTCAAGGCAGATGGCTAGATTCATTTATTCATGGAGATAAGAAAAAGTGGCTAACTGATACTTTTGGTATTCTTCTAAAACAGAACTCAGGTGGGGTGATCAAATGATTACTGCAAGTGATTTTAAAGATTGGCTAAAAAGTAAAATTGATTGCCCTAATTGGTTTACTGGTGGACTTAGGACCCAAGATGAAAAGGCTATAGTTATCTACAATGGTAAAGCTTTTACTAATCCTATGGCCATAGGTGGTATTCAGAATAGTTCTTATGTTGGTAAAGGCATAAGAATATTAGTACATTGGAATAAAAATGTAAAAGAAAGTGAACTAAAAGCGCAAGAAGTTTATAATGCTCTGCATGGCAAAGGCGGAGTCATAGCAAATAAAAGAATTATTCAATTCAAAATGAGAGATCCAGAGCCTATTTACTTAGGTGTAGATGATTCTGGAATCTATGAGTATGTGATTGATTTAGAAATAATAATAGAAAGGTAGGGGTAATATGCCAAATTTAGGAGTATATCCTGTATTTAATATTGATTTTAAGATTGGAACTAAAGGAAGAGCAAGTACTGAAGAGGAAATGGCGGTTATTAAAGACATGGAAACATTCTCCCCTTCTATTGATGGCAATGTAGAAGAGTGGACTCCAATGGATACAGAAGGTTGGATCCGAAGATTAATGACAGGTAAGGCTTTTGCTATTGCCTTAAATGGTAAAAGGCACGTTGGAGATCCTGGGAATGATTATGTTGCAGGATTAGCATGGAAAAGTGGATTAGAATGTTCTTCAAAAGCAGCTATAGTATTTCCTGATGGAGATAGTCTAGAATTTGATTGTATAGTTAATGTAACAACACCATTTGGTGGAGATTCTACTAATGTATCAGGGTTGGAATTAGAATTACAATCTGATGGAAAGCCAAATTACGTACCAGCACCGGTAATACCTTAAAAAGAGGTGAACTAGATGAAGGTAACAGTATTAAGAACGTTTAAGGACTTAAAAGGAAAAGCAATAAGAAAAAAAGACGATGTATTTGAAGTAACAAAGAAAAGGTTTGAAGAAATAAATTCAACTAAACATGGTACTCTAGTAAAGGAAGTAAAAGGAGATGAAGTAAATGAGCAAAATAATTGATATTTCTGCTAAGCTTACCAATGAAAGACCTAAGTTGAAGTTAGCAGAAGATAAAATATATGAAATAGACGATAGGAAAAACACAATACTGCAGCTCAATCAAAAAATGCAAAATGCTGATTTGAATGATTTAAATGTAATTGATGAAATGATCGAAGTAGTATTAGGTAAAGAGGTAGCCAAAGAAATAAATGACATGAATTTACCTATCGTTGCATATCAATCAATTTTAATTGCTATTATGGCTGCAGTTACCGGAGAGGAGTACGAAGCCGCAGAGGCTCGATTTCACAAGGAGACAGCAGGGCAATAGGGAAGATTGGTATGACATATATGAGGATTGGGGGCTTATAGAAGCCTCCTTTACTGCTCAATATGGAATAAGATTGAGAAATGAAAATGACATGTCCTGGAACGAATTTTGTACATTATTAGCAGGAATAATGCCTGAGACACCTCTTGGACAAGTGGTATCTACTAGATCAGAGAATGACAAAGATATCCTTAAAAATTTCACAAAAGAGCAGCACCGGATAAGAAATGAATGGAGAAGTAGACAGAGTAAAGCTATAGTAATGGATAAAGCTGAGATGGAAAAACAGATAAAAATATTTCAAGAGATATGTAAAAGTGCTTTTGGGAAATAGATTCTTGAATCCTCGTATAATATTTGTTATTCTTTAGGTAAGAATAAAAGGGGGATGTATATCATGAAGAGGAAAACAAAATTTATAGTAATAGCTTTAACTGCTATAATGTTGTTGTCTGGATGCGGATCCGGTGGCACAAAGATAACCAAAACTATGTACGATAAAATAGAAAATGGGATGACGATAGAGCAGGTAGAAGAAATACTAGGAGAAGGCGAAGAAAACGCTAGAACTGAAACAGCAGGGATAATCATAGCAAATTATCAATGGATAAATAAAGACGGATCGAATATACAGATAATGTTCCAGGATGGAAAGGTGAATACGAAAGCGCAAGCAGGATTAAAATAGAATTATTTACCTCAAAGCACTTACTTTATAGTAGGTGCTTTTTTAATGTCTAAAAAAGGTGGTGAGACAGATGGCAGATGAGAGTGTAGGAAAAATTCAACTAGACATAGAGATAAGTAAAGGCTCTATTAGTAATGAAATAGGTTCTTTTAATAAAACATTTAGCAATAGTTTTAAAAATGTATTTAGTAGTATGACTACCCAAACAAGTAGATTTGTAAAAAGTACCATAGGTGGAATAGCTAATAGCTTCAAGTCATTTGCGCAAGTTGGAAACAAATCTAATCAAGAAGTAGCACAAAGTTCTGAGGAAATAGCAGTGAAGATTAGAAGCTTAGCCGAACAGATGGAAAATGCGACCAATAGAGCTGAGCTGCACAGGCAAAAAATAAAAGAACTTCAGGCAGAATATAGTAGACTTTTAGGTGCAGGTATGGGGGATGCTTCGCAAGCAAAAAAACTGCAGGAGCAAATTTTAAAAAATGAAGCTTCCATGTTAAGATATGCTAATGCCTCTGATAACACTCGAACTAAAATTGAAAAGCTAGAACAATCTACTCAGAAAGCAAAAAATACAACTAAAGAAGCAGGGAAGCAGTTTGAAAAAGCAGGCGAACAAGCACAGAAATCGGGAAAGAAAATAAATGGATTTGCTACTATGCTTAATCGCTCCTTTATGCGAATCTTAAGAAGAATATTTATATACAATCTGATATATAAAGCGATTCGAGGATTGATTAATTATATCAGTTCAGCTCTAAAGACAAATAAAGAATATAGCAATTCACTAAATCAGATAAAGACTAACCTTAGAGTAGCATTTCAACCTATTTATGACTTTATATTGCCGGCCATAAATGCGCTTATGAGAGCTCTTGCAACTGCCACCACTTATATAGCTACTGCAATATCGGCAATGTTCGGGAAAACCTACAAACAAAGTTATGATGCAGCTAAAGGGCTAGATGATGCTAAGAAAAAAATGGATGGTTACGGAAAGGCTGCTAAGAAAGCACAGAATGCTCTAGCAGGATTCGATGAGATAAACCAACTAGATATCCAGGATAAAGAGTCAGACGGTTCTAAAGAAGATTTTAAAGAATTTGAAATGACTATGTCAGAAACACCTAATATAGACATAAGTGGAGTAGATAAATTTAAAGAAGCTTTACAGCCTACAATAGAATCTTTGAAAATTTTAGGATTAGCACTTGAGCCGTTAAAAAACTTTGTAGCACAGGGATTGCAAGATTTTTATAATACCTTTCTTGTACCTGTAGGTCAATGGACACTAGGAGAAGGACTTCCTAGGTTTATAGATGCAATAACTAAAGGTTTAATGGGGGTAAGCTGGGAAACTATAAATACAAGTTTGAAAAATTTATGGATAACACTTACTCCATTTGCAATAAACATTGGACAAGGCTTATTGTGGTTCTGGGAAAATGTGCTGGTGCCATTAGGTACTTGGACCATGAATGAGATTGTACCGAGATTTTTAGATATACTAGCTGAAGCAATACGAGTTTTAAACGTTACCATAGAGGCTTTAAAACCATTAGGTTTATGGTTATGGGAAAACTTCTTAAAACCTTTAGCAGAATGGACAGGTGGGATAATAATAAGTGTCCTTGATGGGATAAAAGATGCACTTAAAGGTATAGGGGATTGGATATCTGAAAATAAAGAAACTACTCAGGTATTCTTTGGATTATTCGCAACTTGGAAAGCCACAACATTTGTTATAGAAATGGGAAAGGCGACTGCAGCAATAATAGCTAATACTGCTGCGACAATAGCAGGCAAACTTGAAACTATTGCATTGATAGCTTTATATACAAAAGATGCTATTTCAAAAGGGCTAAGTACCGCTGCGACAATAGCTATGACGGTAGCAACTACTTCGTGGAACATAGTAGCAGGCATAGCAACAGGAATAACTACAGCATTTGGGGCAGCAATAGCATTTTTAACATCGCCCATTGGAATTGTTATAGCTGCAATAGGGGCTTTGATAGCAATAGGGGTTTTACTATATAAAAATTGGGATGAAGTTAAAGCTTTTCTGTTAGAGACTTGGGAGAAAATAAAGACAAAAGCTTTAGAAATATGGAATCCTATCAAAAACTTTTTCGCGGATACGTGGGATTCTATGAAAACCAAAGCCTCTGAAATATGGACTGCAATTAAGGACTTTACCGTTAAAAAATGGACTGAAATCAAAACTTTTTTATCAGATTTGTGGGAAGGAATAAAAGGCTCATTTAAAGATGTATGGGAGTCCATGAAAGAATTGTTACCTGCCTTGTTGCATGGCATATTAAACGTTATGAAAAGCTCTTATGAAATGTTCAAAAACATAGGGCACGATATGTTTAATATGGTATGGGAAGGCATGAAAAACATATGGAATAGCATTACCGGTTGGATATCAGAGAAGGTCAATTGGTTAAAAGACAAGCTAATGTTTTGGAAAAAAGGGCAGGAAGAAATGGCATCGGGTGGTGGAACTGGGGGAAGTTCAGGAAGCACAGCTGCTGCCGATTTAAGTAAACGCTCCGAAGATATGGCAGCAAATAAGGACTCCATAATTAAATATGCTAATAAGAATAGAATAAATGGAGATATGAACCTGCTGTATGACATGTGGAAAGCTGGAGGAGCACCAAAACTTGCCAGAGGAGGTATTGTAGATCAGCCTACCTTGGCCATGGTTGGAGAACGTGGTCGAGAAGCAGTAATACCTTTTGAGGATACAAGCTTTCTTGATGCTTTAACCGGTTCAATCATAAGCGCCTTTGCTCAACTATTACCTATGCTACAGGGAGGCAATACTAGTTCTTATGATGAAAATAGAGAACTAGTATTTAATATTGATGGAGTAAAACTTATTAGAATACTGCTACCTAAATTGAATGATGAGCTGATAAGAATGGGCTATAGACCTATATATCAATATGAATAGGAGGGGTTAGGCATATGCTAAAAATAGATGGGGTGGAAATGCCTGCCCCTGTAAAGTACGATGTAGGAATTATGGACTTATCTAAGGCTGAGCGAAATGCTCTAGGCGATATGGTAATAGATAGAATAGCCACAAAAAGAAAGATTGAGCTGGATTTAACAGGACTAAGTAATGAGGAAATTAGCAAGGTATTAAAAGCCGTTTCACCCGTATTCTTTGAGGTAGAATATTTTGATCCTCAAGAAAATAGGCTGCAGACAGGAACATTTTACTCGGGGGATAGAAATGCAAAAGGACTAAGATATGAACAAGGAAAGCTGCTTTGGAAAGGGCTATCCTTCAATATCATAGAACAGTAGGTGATTGTATGTATCCAGTGACACAAGAATTCAATCAAAAAATACTTCAGAAAGTTAGACAAGTATACGGAAAAGTACAAGTAGACTACACTGATCCATTCTTAGACCAAAGTATAGCCACTGAAGCTAATGAGCTTGCTAACATATCACATCCTCAACAGACTACTGACGGTATACAAGAACCACCTGTAAAAGTAGCAAGTTTGGACGGCTCCTGGATATTAGATGGTAGTTATGGCATTGTCGATAATGAATCTCATATAGGGTGGTGGGGTTCACAACTCTCAGGTCAAGATGGATCCTTTGTAGTGCCTTACCCGAAATTGACTGTTATATTTCAATCTAGACCGATACATTCATTAAAAGTTATTGGAGATAAGCTAAGAGTTGAATATCCTGTTGATTTTAATATAAAAATCTATGATGATACAAATAACCTACTGCATACAGAAATAATAGCCGGTAATACAGAGATCATGTGGGAAAAAGAGATTGATGTTATAACTCAAGCTGCTAAATTGGAGCTGGAAATAATAAAATGGAGCTCAGCTAATAGGCAGGTAAAAATACTTGAGTTCTTTACAAGTGTGCAAGAAATTTATGAAGGCAAAGAACTAATCAAGGTAGAGTTGTTGGAAGAAAGAGATACAGGAAGTGAAGGCATACCAGTAGGTAATATAGCTTCAAATGAATTAACACTTATCTTAAATAATAAGTCTAGAAAATTTGATGCCGGTAACACACAAAGTCCTTTATATAATTTGTTAAAACCTAATAGAAGGATCAGAGCCTGGCTAGGTATAGAAAAAGATGATAAGTCAAAAGAATTTGTACCCCTTGGGACCTTTTGGAGTGGAGATTGGGATGCTCCTAAAGACGGTGTTACTGCAACTGTTAAAGCTAGAGATAGGTTCAAGTTCTTAGAAGAAACAACATATGAGAATAATGATATTAGGGTTAATCTTAGTTTATATGATTTAGCTGTTGATATCTTAGTTGATGCTGGATTAAAATCAGAAGAATATTGGGTAGATGAAAGTCTGAAGGATTATATCATTCCATATGTAAAGATGGAAACTCAATCACACAGAGAAGCTCTAAGGAAAGTAGCTAATGCTTGTTTAGGACAGGTGTATTGTGACAGAGATAATATAATTAAGATAGAAAGTTCAAAGCAAGCTGAAGAACTTTATGATATACAAGTATCTGAAAACGCAAATATATCCTATCCAAATCAAATTACTGACGGGATACTGGAGCCTGATGCTTTATATGCAGTTCTAGATGATTCTTGGGCCCTAGGTGGAAGTTATGAGCTGGTGCCTTCAGCAGAAGGTCCACAAATGGGATGGTGGGGAAGCCAAGTATCTGATGAAAATGGTTACTTTATGTATCCATATCCAAAAGCTGAAATAGTATTCTTGAGTAAAGCCGTCGAAATGGTAAGAGTTGTTGGAGACAATCTTAGAGGGGAATATCCTATTGATTTCACCTTAAGAGTATATGATTTATCCAATAATATTCTAGCTGAGCATTATATAACGGATAATAACCAAGTATTCACTGAAATATTAATTCCAGAAAATCCAACAAATGCAACTAAAATAACCTTGGAGATAACAAGATGGAGCCATTCTGGAAGACAATCCAAAATTCTTGAATTTAAAGATATACCTTATAAGCTAGAAATAACACCTAAAGATTACTTCAAGAAGAATAACCCTGCTAAACATTCTAATATGGCAAACTATGTTGAGGTAGTTGCTCATCCAATAGATGCTCAGGGTAATAGTCTTGATGAAATAAAAGTTATAGTAAAAGATGTAGATAGTATAACTAAGAATGGCCAGATAAAATACGTATTTCCAAATAATCCTCTAATTCAGACACAGGAACTAGCTCAAGAAATAGCAAATGCAATACTTATTAACTTCAAAGATCCCAGAAGGGATTTAACATTAGAATGGAGAGGTAATCCTGCATTACTTCTAGGAAATATAATAACGGTTGACGATAGTAAAGAGAAAAATGATTACAAAACAGTAAAACAGGAATTTGAATATGCAGGGTATCTAAGAATGAAAACATTTGGAAGGAGGTTATAGCATGGCTTGGATTCAACCATTTTTAAACTGGGTAGCAGGCATGATACCCACAAAAGATGACTTTAATAGAATTGAGGGCAATACACAGTATTTAAAGGATGAAATTGATACGCAAATGGCTGAGTTAGAGCAGAATAAAGTAGATAAAATAGCAGGTAAGGGATTATCTACTAATGATTATACTACGACAGAAAAAAATAAATTAGCTGGAATAGAAGCAGGAGCAACAAAAGACCAAACAGCAAGTGAGATATTAACTTTATTAAAAACAGTTGATACAAACACAAGTGGATTAAATGCGAATTTTTTGCAGGGTAAGGCTGCTAGTGCATTCTTTCAAGCCACTAGTGACATATTCATAACAGGGGTATATACGGGAGATAAAACACCATCTAGGAATATAACGTTAGGTTTTAAGCCAAAGGCTGTAATAGTTATGGGGTGCGGTTCTATGGTTTTTAATTATAATTCACAGGCTATGGGGGGGTTAGCATTAGACGGTTATCCGGCAAAAAACGGAGCTAATAATGCAGATGTAGAAGCAGTAACAATTAATTCAACTGGTTTTACTGTTTATTACAACCCTGAAAATAAAGTTTATACTAATGCAGACAATGCTTCATATGGTGGTCCCCAATATAATTATATAGCTATTAAATAATTAAAAGAAGGTGATAACGTGATAAATCTAAGAATACAACAAGACGGATTAGTTACAACTTCAGAGTATCCTTCTGTTCCAGAAAAAATAAATGAAACAGATATAATACTTGAAGGTATAGAAAATGAAGAATTGGAAAGAGCAGTATTAGACTCTACAGTAGGAGTTAGAATACTTGATTTTGAGACTTTAGGGTTTGAAACAATACCTAGAGTAATTGAACAAGAACCAACAGAATTAGAACTATTAGGACAAGAAGTGACAATGTTAAAACTTGCAAATATACAGAAAGATGGCACTATAAATGTACTGGGGCAAGAGTTAGCAAATATAAAATTAAAACTATTACAAGGAGGGATGTAAAATGGCATTTTGGAAATTAGCATTCAACATGAAATGGGTAAGTGCAGAACAATTGAGGCTAGCAGTAAAAACAGAAAGTAATCCTTTCGGAGAAATTACTCCAGAGCAGTACAAAGAAATTACAGGAATTGATTTCTAGACTAACCAAGGCTTTAACGTCGAAAAAACAAACCCAAGAAGGGCTTTTTTTATGCCATTCTTTAATGATTTTGGAGGTGAAATAATGAAATATATAAAAGAGAATTTAAAAGAATTTGAAACTTGCAATATTCTTACGTGGCATAATTTAGGCTATACAGGTAAAGGAATAAAAATTGCTAATATGGAAGCGTGTTGTCCTTCCAGCCCAATACATGAAGGTAAAGTACTAGACCCTTTTAATATTGCATATAAAGAATTAAAAAATTCACATGGGGATAAGACAGCTAATGTGCTTCATCAAATAGCGCCTGACGCAACAATCTATTCTTTAAGTGATGGTTTTAATAGAAAAAACGATTATATTTATGGAAATTTAGTAGATAACACTATACCATTTATAAAAGAGAACAGAATCTGCCTAGTGAATGCAAGTTTAGAAGGTTACAATTTTAAAGCTATAAATAACATTTATGAAGAATTAAAAACACATAATGTTACTTTAGTTACCTCGGCAGGCAACATTGGTTCAAGAGGATTGACTGCTTATGCACAGTCAAATGTTTGGATTGCAGTAGGTGCTGCTGGATACAATGATTGGACAGAGCACAAACCAACTATATTCTTAAAAGACTACTCAAGCATCGGAAAGGAGTTAGATTTAGTATCATTTAGTGGGTTAGCAATTAGAGATGTTACTGACTACGACAGGGCATTTGAAGTAGATGGGACAAGTTTTTCAAGCCCAATGTTCTGTGGAATGTTGGCTCTTGTGCAGCAACTCTTCTTAGAGAAGACAGGACGAACATTGTATCAAGATGAAATTGAATTATTATTGCAAGATAATTTAATAGACTTAGGAGCTGCAGGTTGGGATGAAAAATTTGGTCACGGATTATTTATATTACCGCACCCAAATGAGATAGATGTCAACAAATATTTATTAAGAGGACAGCCTCCTAAAGGTGGTGAAATATTGAAGTTTCCAGACGTTAAAAAAGATAGATGGTCCGCAGCAGATATAGATTTAGTATCTAATTTAGGTATAATGCAAGGATTACCAGATGGTACATTTGCTCCTGCAAAACCAGTTACTAGAGAAGAACTTGCAACGGTAATAGCTAGGTTAATTAGAGAAGGCTACATAAAAAAATAAAACACGGAGGTGCAATATGCAAAAGAACTTTGATGTAGGATTTATTGTTAGTATACTTGGTAGCATAGTTACTTACCTATTAGGTGGAATAGATTCATTATTGCAGGTACTACTAATCTTTATGGTTGTAGATTATATAACCGGCTTAGCAAAGGGATATGTAAAAAAAGAACTTAATAGTACAATAGGATTTAGAGGACTCCTAAAGAAGGCCCTTATTTTATTTGTACTAATTGTTGCTGTACAGCTAGATAAAGTTGCTGAGACTGAACAAGCTTTTAGGACTGTAGTAGCATGGTTTTATATTGGCATAGAAGGTATTAGTCTGTTAGAAAACTCTGCTGAAATAGGTCTACCAGTACCAAAGAAATTACTTGATGCCTTGAAGATTTTTAAGGACAGGGGAGAAGAGAGGAAGCTAGAATGAAATATAACGAAGTAAAGAAACAACACTTATTGAAAGATCATAAGAAAAGAATAGGGAAATCCTTAGATTTTCAATATATAACTGTGCATAACACAGCTAATCCTGATTCTTCAGCTGAGGATGAAAGAGCATGGTTGGATAATAAAAATAATACTAGCACTACTGGATGGCATATAGTAGTAGATGAATTTGAAGCTATAGAAGCTATACCTCTTTCAGAAGTTGCACATCATGCTGGAGACGGTAAAAGTGGACCAGGCAACAATAAGTCTATAGGAATAGAAATTTGCGAATTTGGAAACTATGCTAAATCAGAACAAAATGCTATAGAACTTATAGCATCTATACTAATAGAGAAAAACTGGGGGACAGACAGAGTAAAGCCACACAAACACTGGAGTGGTAAACAATGTCCTAGGCTAATACTTCCATACTGGGATGATTTTATTAAGCGTATAGGTGAGGAAATAAAGAAACAGAAAAATAACGAAGTCTCCTCATGGGCCAAAGAAGCTCATGAATGGGTAATAAAAAATAATATTAGTGATGGTACTAGACCAAAGGCTCCTGTTACAAGAGAGGAAGTTTGGACAATGTTGTATAGATTTAAGGCTGGGGAGTGATCCTCAGCTCTTTTTTTATTTTTTGATAATGCTTTATTATTTAAGATTTTGTTATATAGTTGATATTTTTACAGCAATATTATAAAGTCAAATTAAATTAATTAATGAAAAGTTAATCTTTGTCGAACGAAAGTTATCCACAGATTTTATCAAAAAAGAAGGAATTTAGGATTAAAAATTTAACATTACCTAGCATAGATTGAATAGAGAATACGGAGGCTTAAAGATGTATGTCTTAGTTAAACTAAAAATGAAACCCGATGAGAACATTATTAATAAACTAAAAGAAAGCCACATACATATAGAATATGTATTAACTATGCAGCCTATTATATGTATAAAAGTTGATGATTTAGAAATTCTAAATTCTTTCGATTTTATTGAATACTATGAACTAGACGAAAATTTTGAAGTCCAAAAAATGAATATCTTACCTAATGTTAGGGTAAATAAACTAAAGAGCAATAACTATTTCGGTAACAATATAAGTGTTGCAGTATTAGATAGCGGCATGGATGATAACTTAGTTGATGTATCCAAAAGCGTAGTTTTTTCTAACTCAGTTAATGGTAAGGACGCTAGACCTAAGGGAAGGTTACATGGAACTGTTGTAGGTAGGGTAATAAAATATATTGCACCCTGGAGTAAGATAATAAATTTAAAAGTAGCATGTGACGATGGGAGCATTCCAAAGAGAGCAATACTAAAAGCTTTAGAGTGGGCTTATTTAAACAAGACACGTATAATTAACATGTCACTTGGAAAACCTTCTAAATGTAATGACAAGTGTATGGTATGTAATGCTGTTAATCAAATGTGTGATGAAGGATTTGTTATAGTAGCTGCTATTGGGAATTATGGCGAAAAAGGCAAAGGTATAACAGGATGCCCAGGAAATGCTGAAAAAGCATTAACAGTTGGAGCAGTTGATTCAAATAAGAACTTAGCTGGTTACAGTAGTACTGCACCTGAGGGCGTAAAAAAACCAAATATTTTAGCTCCTGGATATGTAACGATAAAAGGCGATTTACCACACACGGGAACATCCTTTTCGGCTCCTTTTGCTACTGGTGTTATTGCAGCCTTAGCTCAAACATATGATCCATTAAAAATTAGAGAGGCAATAGAAACAACAGCAAGGAGCATAGGATTAAAGGCGAATGAAGAAGGTAATGGGGTAATTAATATTGAAGGATTGTTGGAGGTGTTAAAGAATGAAAGAAGTATTAATCAAAGTTAAGGATAAAAGTGTAGTGATGAGATTAAAGCAAATTGGTAATATAGAAACAGTTTCTCAAATATTTAATATATACTCAATGAAACTAACTGAAAAACAAATCATTGAAGTGACAAATGTACACGGGGTATTAAATGTGGAAGAAGATGATTGCTTTGAAGTCCAAAATGAGTACATTATTTAAAATGTTAAACAGAGTAGATACAGAATAGGTACTGTGCTTATATTAAATAGCATAGTACTTATTTTTTATTTTAAATAGTTTCTTATTAACTTATATTTTTCTACACACCATTCATGATAAAGAGGAATTAAATTAAGTATAAAGAATAATATCCTTAGTAACTACAGTTCGAAAGTTAATTTCAAATAAATTGGAGGCATTATTATGTTAAAAGTAGGAAGAAATGATAGATGCCCTTGTGGAAGTGGGGAAAAATATAAAAAGTGCTGTATTAATAAAGAGGCAGAGTATCAAAAATTGGGGGTAAACTACAAAGGAGAGGAAATCATATTTGACAAGAGCTCTTCTAATCAAATATACAGAGAAATAAAAGCTTTGAATAGAGAAGTTTTCAATTTAAAACAACCTATACAAGTTAATATGGGGCTTAATTTACTTAACGAATATTATAATCTTTCTGATAGAAATATGAAACTTTTTTCTCAGTATGCTTCATGCCATAAAGGATGTAGTGAATGCTGTTATATACATGTTGAAATATCAGCAATTGAAGCAGAAAATATCAGAAAGTATATAATTAATCATTTTACTCCTGATGAAATTAACAGAATAGAAGAAAAAATAATAGAACAGTCTAGACATTTTCCAAATTATAAAAGTTTATATTCAGAAAAAGATCTTGAAGTTGTGAGAAGTTACATACAAAAAGAACACTTTGGTTGTGCTTTCCTATCTAATAATGGTGAATGCGTGATATATCAAGTTCGTCCACTTAATTGTAGAACTTTTTTAGTAGCATCGGATCCTGATGATTGTAAGGAAGGTAGAACTAATTTAGAATATAGAAGTAATGTTATAGAGGAGTTAAAAAATGAAGTAGAATGCCTATCTCTTAGAATTTATCCTAATTTAGTTTATAATAATAGAGTCTTAGTAAGGTATATAAGTGATTGGTTTGCAGATGGATTCAAAAATATAAAACTAAAACTGTAATATGATAGATACTTAAACCTAGCCTTTTTATCTTACAGAATTTTTATTTATTGCGTAGATTAAGAATAGTATATATGATTGTAAGAAAATATTGTTGCCAACTTGTTGCCACACTCATATAAAATATAAGCACATAGATAACTAATAAAATAATAAAACGTGCATTTTGCGCACTTAGATAAATTCAATTAATTAGAAAACTAGTGAAATACAATGGGCGGAATGATGTAGTTATGAGATAAAGCTATAACTGATAACAAGTAGGTACCTATTCTTCAGTGCCGATGTCTGTCAGTAATGCTTTTGCCTTTCCAGTAGGCATAGTCCATCTTTGGGTAAGGTATCTGATTCCTGCAGAGAGTTCACCGTCTGGACCACCAAACTGTTCAATAATCATAGCTGCAAGTGCTGGGTTAGTAGTATTTACTCTTACAGGATATTCTAGCTTTTTCTCATAAATCCACATATATTCTTAGCCTCCTTTATTAGCATCTACATTTTCCAAAATCTACATCCCATGGCCAAGGTTCATCAACATATTGCCATGGGCATCTACTCATACTTGTAAATTTCAACGGACCGTATTGTGATTCATAAAGACATTCAAGCTCTCTATATTTTTGAGAGAAAGTATTATGGAGTCTCACTGCTCTTTCGTCATCTGGATGAGTGTCAAGATATAGATTAGTTTCTACCAATACAAATCCTACTTCCATAAGCTGCTCAAGCAATTCTGCTTGGTTATTTTTCATAAATTGCACCTCCTAAAACTTTATTTACAATATACTTCTTTTTTATATGGCTCATGAAGCTCTGGAAATAATGTTCCTTTTTTTAAAGCTTCTGCAGCGGAGAAAACCCTATCCATAGTTTGAAATGGCACATAGGCATGTGCAAGTTTTGTATATGGTTCCATGGGTGGGATACAGAATATACATCTGTCCTTATCTTTCATGAAAAAACCTCCTTACAAAATAATATTGTGCAATACCATATTACGCTAATGAAACATTAAGTGTGATATTATAATGACCATAAGAAAGAGTAAACCAAGGAAGCAATTGTAATTATATGTTTTCTGTGCTATTATTTTACTAAAAAGATATATGCGCTTTAATTAAAAAAGGAGAGAACTATGATAAAGGTATTAATAGTAGATGATCAAAGCTTAATACGAGAGGGCCTTAACATGATGTTGAGTCTTTATAGTAATATATCTATAGTAGGAGAGGCAACTAGCGGGAAAGATGCTATAGAATTTTTGAAGGAAAAGGAAGTGGATTTGATACTTATGGATATACGAATGCCCATAATGGATGGGGTAGAGGCTACAAAGGTCATTAAGGAAAAATATTCTCAAACTAAGGTACTTATACTAACTACTTTCAACGAAGACGAATACATAATCCAAGGATTAAAAAATGGTGCAGATGGATACTTGCTTAAAGATATAAGCTCTGAAGAATTAGTTAAAGCAATACAAACAGTATATGAAGGGAATATACTTCTGCAACCTGATGTAGCTAAAAAGATAGTTAACTCAATGGAAGAGAATGCTACAAATAAGAATATTAAAAGAGATAGTTTAAAGGAACTTACCAGAAGGGAAAAAGAAATAGCATTATTAATTGGAGAAGGTAAAAGCAACAAAGAAATTGCAGAGACTCTTTTTATTACAGAAGGAACAGTAAAAAATCATATAACTAAGATATTAGACAAGCTAGATTTAAGAGACAGAACCCAATTAGCATTAATAATTAATAATAAATAGATTTTGTCATAGATTGTGATTGCTTGAGGTTTAGGTAATATCATTACTTAAGTCATGCAAAAATATGACTATTATGATTACCTTAGCTAGAAGAAAATCTTCCTAAAACCTTATATACTGATAATGAAATTACTTTAGGAGGTTAATATATGAGCGGTTTAAAGAAGGTTGTATTTTTCATTTCCTTTCCATTTTCTTTTATAGCCTTTATATTTCCGATATATGCTTCAAACTTAGGCGCAAGTGTGATTGAAATAGGATATCTTTATACTATATTTTCAATAATAACTATACTAATAAGACCTATAGTTGGAAATTTAATTGATAATAAGGGGAGAAAAAAAGGCATAGTTATAGGTGTAGCTCTTTATGTAATAGTAAATATCTTATTTGCATTAGCTAATGATTTTAAATACTTACTCATTGCAAGAATATTACAAAGTTTAGCAGCATCATTTTTATGGATAAGTATAGACGCGTTTATTTCAGATATTAGCAATAGAGAAAATAGGGCAGAAAACTTCGGTATATTAGATCAAACACAGGTCAAAGGAGCGTTTTTAG
>NZ_JAWRHZ010000065.1:0-125593 GCF_040308045.1 Proteiniborus sp. | reverse complement strand
CTGTCAAGGGTGGCGGAGAATACAGAACAAATATCTTTTACTCAATAAAGTCTTTCTGTGTTCCTATTAATTTACCAATATTCCAATTGCTTGAAAAATATTTTGTATTTAAAGGTTCATTTAAGCTGATATTTTTTGCTTTGTTTTTTCATAACTTACTTTACACTACCTTACTTTATAAATAATTAATTTCTTTTATTTCTCTACTGTTACCTCTCTTATACATGATATATTCTTCCTTATTCCTTTACCCAATAAAGCTGACAATCTCTAGTTCTATCCATAAATCCATAGTCAATTAAATGTCTTCTAATAGTAGAATAATCAGAGTATATCCCCTCAAGTTTCTGGTTAACTTGTTGATGTGTATACTTCTCATTCATTTCAAAGTTTTGCATAATATGCTCTAAGACTATAACCTTTCTTTTTTCCTTACTAGGCATAGTAGTAAGCTTTTCGATTTCGCCCTCTTTTTTAAAATAGTTTTTTATTACTTTTTCTTTTTCTTCTTCAGTATAACTGTAACTATCCTTTATCATAATTATCTCCTCTCAATTCCCTAGCATTTACTCAAAATGTTTAATCATTAGTCAAATTGCCATCACCACTTATTGGTATAGAATCTCCTAGGTAAGTAGGCTCAGGTTTTAAGATGCAATTAAAAAAATCTTTTACCCTCGCTAATATTTCTCTTAATTCTCTAGATTCTTGACCTACATATTCCCTTGGGTCAGATGCAACACCATAAGCTTCAAGTCCTAACTTTTCAGCAATATATAGAGCACGATACATATGGTACTTCTGTGTTACAATTATAATCTTATTAGCCTTAAAAATATCCCTTGCACGATAAAGACTTTCATATGTGGAGAATCCTGCATGATCCATGAAGATATGCTCTGATGGTACTCCTCTATCAATTGCATATTTCTTCATAGCATTGACTTCATCATATTCTTTACGCCCATGGTCTCCACTCATTAATAGCTTTTCAGAAGCTCCATTCTCATATAGTTCTATCCCTTGTAGAAGCCTATCTTCAAGCATATGACTTGGTCTTCCATCTCCCCAAACACCTGCTCCAAGTACAAGGATACAATCAGCGTTCAATGAGGTTGCATCAGCTACTGTAATAATTTTGCTCTTAATTGATGATTTAATATAGTCATTTATAATTAATATAGATGCTAATGCTAAAATACTCAATACTATCAAGGCAATTAACATAATTCTCAATTTTTTTCTTTTAGTTTTTATCGCTTTATTCTTCATAATGGCTCCTATAATTGTAATATTTTAAAAAGGCAGTCTCTTCCTCCACTAGCTACGGTTTCTAAAATTTCAGATTTAACAGGCTTATCGCAAATCATGCTATATGTATTTGTCATATCTAAGCACTATAATTCAATGTTTGGATTCTTTTCATAAGCTGAGCCGATGACACATAGTTGATCTAGTACCTCTGCAAATAAGTAATAACGAGGCAATTTTTCACAAAAACTGCTAAGCTAATCTAATCCAGGTAGCATCAGCTGCTCGTACTGACTTTTTTCTTCAAATTTATGAAGATAATTAAAACATTCTTCAACGCTACATATTATGCCATGGTCTTCGCAGGTTCTTTTCATTATACTCATCAATCTATCATTGTTAGGGCTTGGTATCTCATATGCATAGTTGTACCTTTCAGTATAGCGAGCTTTCATTCCTGGAAAATGTTCATCTAGCTTTTTATAGAAATATTCCCTATTTCCTTCTCTTAGAGTTAATCCCATTCCAAAGCAAATAATGCCATGCACCTTGGCCTCTATACAATAGCCTAGAATTCCCCTAATATTTTCTTCTGTATCATTTATAAATGGTAAAATTGGACTTAACCAGACTACCGTGGGAATTCCATTATCTCTCATTATCTTTAATACCTCAAACCTTTCCCTTGTAGTACTGACATTAGGTTCAATTACTTTACACAAGTCTTCATCATAAGTAGTTAAAGTCATCTGAACTACACACTTTGTTTTCTCATTAATCTTTTTCAGTAGGTCTAGATCCCTTAATATTCTTGCAGACTTGGTCTGTATAGCTAGACCAAATCCATGGGAATAAATTAGTTCAATACATTTTCTCGTATTCCCCAATTTTTCTTCCAAGTGGATGTATGGATCAGTCATAGCTCCTGTGCCTATCATGCATTTCTTTCTTTTTCTACAAAGAGCATCTTTTAAAAGCTTAGGAGCATTTACCTTTACCTCTATGTCCTCGAAATCATGATTCATCTGATAGCACTTGCTTCTTGAATCACAATAGATGCAGCCATGAGTGCATCCTCTATATATATTCATCCCATTTTGAGCTGATAGGATACCTTTTACCTCTACTTCATGCATAGCCTTCTCCTCTTTAATAAAATTAATCTAATTTGAAGCAAATTGTTGTATTAGATGTTCTTCTCCAAACTTTTTAATAAATCAATAAGCTGTGCTTCCAGTGAACTTTGATACTCCTCTGTTTTCTTGTATTCTACATATTGAATAATATTGTCTTTGTTTTTTCCCAATACTTTTCAAAATCATCAAAAGCATCTTTCATGACATTACTCATTCCTTTAACTTCTTCTTCATCCATATACTTGTCAGCCTCATCTAATATCGACTAAAGCTCTTCTGGGATTTCTATTGGCTCAATATTGTCCAGGAATTCAACTAACTTATCATATAGCTCTTAATGTACAGTTACTCTTTCATCATCTTAATAATTATAAACTTATTTTATCTAACTTTAAATACCAATTCGGAATATATGTGCTAAAATCATCGTACCATTTCAAAACACTCTGGACCTGTTTCAGCATTGTATTCACTTCTTCCTCTCCAAATGGAACTGACCAAGGTATAGAAGAGAGCTGATTGCTCGCAATGTATAGCGCCATCAACCTAAAAAACAAATCTGGTGAGTTTCCATCAAAATATCCATTAATATATCCTGATGCGAACATAGGACTTATTTCTGCACACCAGGTAATTCTATTGAACTCTTCCCATGGATCCCCATAATCCATTCTGTTAAAATCAATTATACCTAATTCTCCTTTTGGGGTAATAATCATATTCCCCACATGATAATCTCCATGTTGAAAAGACTGTGGACGATTTATTAAGAGAGAGCGATTTTGCTCTATATAATCAATTAGTTTATCATCATTTTGAAAGTGAATACTACAAGCATTATAATTACCTATGTTTCTCTCAATTTTCCGGTTAAACCTTTCTGCCCAGTTAGGCTGACTTTGAGGAGCTGGAACGCTATGAATTTGCTTAAGATACATACCTGCTTTTAAGCCAAGCATGTATTGCTCTTTATCATCAAGCTTAGGAAGAATAATCTCAGCATCTTCTCCATCAATCCAGGTAAGCAAGGAATAAACAGATTGACCTTTGTTACATATTCCAAAATCAATGGGCTGAGTAAACAATATATCCATGTCCATAAGTGGTCTTAGACATTCAAACTCTCTTTTCTTTTTTTCATATTGTGATATATCTGATAATCTAAGCAATAATTCTCTGCCTTCTTTGGTTATGATATGATATTTTTTATCATCTGACCAGCCTTTATTAACAGGTTCTATTATATCCCAATTATGAGAACCACCTATATCATTAAAAGATACTGTCACAACACCAACTCCTTTACTATTGTATTCTAATATACAGCTTCTCCTATAATTTCTTAACCATTAGTAAACAAGGATTTTCTTTACCCCAGAGCTCAGGAAATTCTTCTAAGGGATAAAAGCCTACAGTTCTATAGAACCCTCTTGTTTTTCTATAACCTTCATCTGGATGAGAACTACTCAAGGTTTTCACTGTTAGAAACATCTTATTTTGTTTAACTAATATATCTTCCGTAGCTTTTATAAGTCTTTTTCCTATGCCTCTTCTATGGAACTCTTTCAATATACCAACTACATAGATTTCGCTAGTAAATTCATTATGTTCTATAACTGACAAGAAGCCAATAGGTACCTCCCCTATATAAACTGAAAGGAATACGCTATCTTTAACTCCAATAATATAATCTTTTATTGATTCCTCAATACCAAACCAATCTGGTAAGGCTCTTAGCACTAGTTCACAGATATTACATTTTTCATTATCTTCTAAAACAGTTCTAATATCTAAGTAATAGTCTAAGTCATTTACAGACCTTTCTTGCATAATATCACATCTAGAATACCATAGCTTTTTGTAATCTTCATCGTCTACTACTCTCTTTTTTAGATCGCTTATACTCTTTATTCCTTCTTTATTACACCAATCAACGCACACCAGATATTGTACCCAGTCAAGATCATCCTCGTCCCAATAAACCTTAACTTCTTCTATTCCTCTTTTCATTAATGCAAATGCTCTAGTGTGTCCGTCAGTAAAAAATGTATATTTCCCTATCTTTCTTATTGGCAAAGGCTCTATATCTTCTATATTTGCTGAATCTAAATATTTTTCTACTTCTAATAGCTTTGTTTTGCTAATATATAGTTGACTTGGTTGTATATCTTTTATATTTTTAGTAAATACCTTCATGCTTTTTCCCTCCTAAGGTGCTATAATTCTATGTCTGATGCAATTCTGTTCTCATGGCTCTTTATTAATTTGATCTAATCTCTCTTTGTTTTCTGGGGAGTTGTTGAAAGAAATATCAAGCTTAGAACATGGATACTCGTTGCAATAGCCACAATTATCTATTTCCTTATCTACTCCACACATACGTATTTCACATTCATTGCAAAACTTGAAAACTGTTTGAGAACCCGCATGGCAGCCTGTACAATTTATATCTTCAGGGCTAACTTGATAATTTGGGCTTGACCATTCTTTAGAAAGCTTTAATTTTTGCTCTGAATCATTACTCTTTGTAGCTATATATGCAGGACAATCATTACAAATTAAACCACAATACGCAATTATTTTTTCCATTTTATCTTCCCCCTTATTTAATTCTATTCCTCTACAGATCTTTCAAAAATAATTTTATAACAATATGGTACATGTATTCCTGTCTTTTCATTTGCAGAAGTAACATATGGGACCTCAGCGAATTTGTACTCATACTTCATATACTTTCCCTACCTTTATAGATAATAGACGAAATTATGTGTCTTTAACTACTTGAATATTAGAATCCTAAATCTTCATTTACTATAAAAAGTTTCATTCTATCTTTTGTGAATTGACCCTCGATAATAACTAAGTTAAAGCAAACTCTTTCATCTGTTATTTTTCTTCCCCTTCTAAATTTATTGACCATTCTTTAACCCAATCACCATTTCACCTAGAGAATTGATTTATCAAGATATATAGGATTTCTACATTTTTTAGTAATGAACTGGATTGAATCAAAAAATTCCTTTTACCATAATATTCAACTATTATTTTATAATACCTTCTACTAGCTTTACATTTTACAAAAAATTAAAAGCCCTTGTGTACTGTCTCATCAGCACTCAATGGCTATAGCTTGATAAATGTAATTACTGAATTTAATCTCTGTCTGAAGGCGCTCTCTTTATGGCAAACGATTAATTGTATGATCATTATAATCTAGCTTCTTAGCTACTATTTTTGCTAGATCTTCTACAGTAACAGTTCCATCACTATATATCACTAAAGTAACTTGCTTTCCTTTTCTGCATAGAAGAATAATTGTGTCACCTTTCTTTCCACCATAGCAAGCAAAATTCTCCTTACTTTGAAGCTCAATAGGTTTAAGCTCGAATCTCTTGCTTTCTCTGACTAAAATGTCTTGTTCTAATCCTTTTGCAACGAAATCAAATCTCGTCAAATAATAGTCAGCAGTTAGAAAAGGTTTATTTTCTGTCCTGTTATGGTTTTTATCGTAAAGTATTACCGACTGTACTAAAGTATTTTCCTTTGGTATAAAAAGGCTCCAATCCCTATATAGAACATTTCCGTAATCAATATTATTGTCGCTACTGAAAGTCATTCTGTTTTCATGCTGATATTCCATTGTTTCAATATCTCCAACAGTAACCATAGGCAGGCTATCTAAATCACTAATTTCAGTAAGGTTTACACTATCCCCTTGGTACATTTTAAAAATCATAGATCCAAATAAAAGTATGGTAATAATTGAAAAAGTGATATTTCTAAAAATAAATTTACTTTTCATCAGATAATAATCACCACTATGACTTAAAAACATACCCGAATCTAAGATTTTCTCTATTTTTAGTAAATTCCTTTTTTTACTTCTACTCCGCATAAGAGAAAAAAGAAAGAAAACAAAAGATATACCTATTTCCTCTTTTGTAAGAAAAATATAAAGCCCATGACTTATCCTTATTTTTTCAAAAGCTATTACTACTAGAATAATTAAAGCAATTAACCCAATTATGATATTTGTAGCTTTCCCACCAAAAATATCCTTCATTGCAGCTCTTAATGATAATTTCTGCGCCTCTGGAGTCTTATATAGTTCCTTTAAACCTGAACCTACAGGCGTGGAAAAGATTAAAAATGAATCTTTTTCATCAATAAAGCTCCAGCCTTCTGCCTTATGTTTATTAATCATTTCTTCTTTGTTATCTTTCTTTGCAATATCAATTCTGTAGTTCAGGTACTGAGGATTGCTTTCTTCAAAGTTGGCAAAGAACATTCCTACTTCTTTTAAATGTAGCCCCTTCCTAGACATCTCAGAAAAATATTCTTCATATTCCTGAATATTATGCAAATCTCCAAAAAGAACTTTTCTAATTGTTTTGCACATCTACTCCACCCACTTTATTTGTTTACTTAATTATATGTCTACTATAAAAACAAATAATTACTCCAATTCATAATTGCATGAAATACTGTAGGCGCTACAATAGAGTTATATTTTGAATACATGAAATTAAATATAACATGCCAACCAAATGTAAAGATTAATGTTATAAAGTTATTAGATATGTACTCAAAGAATCCCATATGAGCTGCTCCCATTTGAAATGGAATATGCATAATCATAAACATAAATGCAGTTAACAAAACAGCTCTTATTGGTTTTTTAACTATTCCATAAACCCTTGTTTGAATAAATCCCCTGAAAATAATTTCTTCTGTTAAACCTATGACTATAAAATAGTACATGAAGCTTGACATAAGCTTTGATACAGGGTTAAATTGTTTTCCAGCCATAACTCCTGGCAATAGCTGAATTAGCAATACAATACCTCCAGCGACTAATCCCATTATCAATGATTTGCCAAGATTTTTCTTGCTGAACCCAATTGAGCTCAATTTTTGACCACGGAATAGTACATATATAATACAGATGACTGCGAGAATAATATTTATTTGATTACCTAAGTAAATGTTCTTAGTATCATATATGACACCCATAATATAGTATATACTCATAAGTAGAACATAGAAAATAATCGATGCTATCCCATCAATATTAGTGTATTTGCTCACCATTTCTTTATATTGTGAATCAATTGATAAATAACTTTTTATTGGTTTCATACTACTTTCTATCCCCCCAGAGTCTGCATTGCTCAATTCTCATACCATTATCGCCTTGCTCTTCATCATATGCAAAACTTTTTAATAATTCGCAAGAAAATGTCTCACATTCACCACAATGTAGCAGTTCCTTACCTTCACAACATGATTTTACTGGACACATTTCTCCCCAAAATGGCTTATCTATATTTACACAGCCTTTACATCCAGTTGATTCTCTATATTCGCATTTGGAACAAATTATTCCGCATCTTGACTCAATCATTTTCTCTCCCCCATTTCTTTTATAATTAATACATTTCCTTTGCATCCTTAGATAATTCTTTTACATGCTTTAAATGTGCAGTTACCCTTTCATCATCACCATAAGGATATTGATAATCAAAGTAGTCAGCCACTCTAATAGCAGTTTTTCTAAAAAGACTGCACATAGCAAAAAGTGACTTCCACATATTATCATAATCAGCATTTGGATATGTATCTAATAGCTCCTGCCATATATCTGTATCAAGATATTTCTCAAAATATTTGCCTAATTTACCTGCACTTTTGGTAAAGTTAGTTTTGATACCTATATCCCACTCAAGCATCTTCATCAGCATATCACGTACATATTGTTCAAGCATATGTTTTGCATATGGCAATTCTTCTCTCCAGATGCCCTTTGCAACATAAGGACTTACCCACCAAAACTCATTGCAGCAGTTTACAAATTCCTTTTTAGATGGTTTTTTTACAATATAATCTATATCACTAGTAGGAGGAAATGGTTTAACTATGCCATCCTTATCTAAAAGTAATATGCTCAGGCTATCATTATCTATAAGTTCATCTGCTCTTTCTTCGGGAACTAGACTTAAATCAATGCGATTTCCATCAGTAAACTGCATTAGATACACAAAAGTTCCATTGTTAGCAGGTGGCAGGAGAGTCATCTCCTCTGGCATCTGCATTATCATGATTTCTCCAAACTTCTTAACCCAATTATGGTTAGATGTAAATGACTCTATATCTTTTACAATATATACGATGTCATAATCCTGAAAAAAATCCCTCTTTACATTTGGATTCGCACGAGAGCCGTTCATAATAACGGCACGTATACGTTCATCTTCTTTAGCAGTACCTAGAATCAAATCCATCATTTCCTTTTCACTACGCATTAATTCATTCACCCCTTTGACTTTTTAAAAGACCACACTCTGCCATTACTCTTGATTTTAAAATTCTTCAATTATTCTCGTATTCGTCTACTTTTCCTCTTTTCATGATACCTTTTACATTGGTGTGAGATTATGCCATTTAGCTATTTGTGATAAAAGCTCCTCTAACTTTTCGTCATTATTACTGGTATCCAGTTCAATTTTTCTATAATTCATCTTAAATTCCTCCAACGGTTTGTTCATTAAATCATGATATACAAAAATTTTATAACTTAATTTTAAAAGAACTATATCTATGTAAGCCCCATCATCTTTGATCCCGAAACCAGCTTAGTTTTTCCTAGTAAAATAGTACAACTGATGTTTCTCTTTAAAACCAACTTTCTTATATAGATTAAGTGCTTTTTCGTTTTCCGAGTTAACGCATAGTGTGATATTATCTATTGATGCAAATGTGAATATCCATCGTAATGCCATTGTTAATAATTTACTTCCTATGCCTTTGCCTCTCGCTGATTCATTTACAGCAAAAAATTCTATGCTTCCTTCTCCAAACTCAGGATTGACTTCCACATAGATATAGCCTGCAAAGTTTTTATTTTCAATATCAATAAAAACTTTTCTATGATTATTCATTCTATCTATTATCTGGCTACCGTTGTAATAGGTGTTAGGGAAGATCTTATCATGAAGTGACTGCATATCCTCATTATAATCACTTGAAAGCTCTATTATAGGGATGTCTCGCAGCTTATCAATATCTTTTCTTTCAAAGGCAAGTATGGTTTCTTCACTTACTTTATTGAAATTTAAATTGGTTGCTAATTGTATACAGTTTTTATTTTCCCTATTGACAAACATGCTTATTAAGTCTATTTCCTTTGGTAGTTTTTTTATCATCTTGTCCCACAATTCAGCTGCAATATCCCATTTTTCTTTTATGATAAAAGGTCCCCATAATTCTGCACTATTGTTTTCAAGGTCTGAATCAAAGCCTAATACCCCAATCAATTTTTCATCTTCTTTAGCAACTATGAAACTCTCTTGAAAAGGAATATCCGTTATATCTTCTATTAATGAGTTCTCTATTTCTTCTCTATCAGTTCCACAGTAACCAATATGACTTTCTTTTTTTCCATTAAATTCTGCTATAAAGTTAGCTATTTGCTTCATATCTTCTTTTTTGGCTAAATTATACTCTATCATTATGTGTCACCCCTTTTTCTTCCATATTCGTTATAAAAAAGCCTTTGAGTTATCAGCAACCTGCTCTAAAAGGCCATTGTACATATTTCGGCTATATTATTTCATAAAACCTTTCATCATTAATCATAGGAATAATATAATCTCTACATATTGGCTCGGTTCTTCTTAAATACCATTCTTTCATTTTAGGATTATGTAAGTGCGTATCCATGCATAACAGTATTCCCAATACAAAAAATGCCTCAATGTATTTCATGTCTGACTCTGGAAGTTCACGTATACTACGATATCCCTCAAGTAGCGCCTTTCTTACAAGTATTGAGTTAGCATCAGCAAAGATGCCTCCTAAGTCCATGTAAAAATATCCATGCCCACAGAGACCAAAATCTATAGGAGTAACAGTATCTTCATGAACAATAAGGTTAGTACTCGATAAATCAGCATGTATCAATCCCTTGGAATAAACAGTTCTTTTATCAAGCTCTCCCATAAGCTCACAAATTTTTGTTGCACCATTTTGTATAATTCTATAATGGTCTGCGTCCATAAGCCCTAAATCAACTGCCTCTTCGATTGAAGCTATTGCAGATCTTACTTTAGATGTGTCATATTTATGTCTCTTAAGTGTTCTACCTTCATCCCAATTAGATGAAAAATCATGAAGCTTTGCGACCATAATTCCTGTTTGATACGCTTGCTGCTTCCAATTAGGATTTTCATAACTCATTGTTTCGCCTTTAATCCATGTTAGGATTGTTGCATATATAATTTTATTGCTATACGGGTCAATTATTTCTGAGATGAATGAGTCATTTTTATTAATAACTGGTTTTTGCATGGGTATATCAGTATTTTCTCCAATAGCCTTAATAAAAGTGAGTTCTGAGTATAAATTATAATATGTATGCTGTGTAGTCTTCTGTGAAAATCCTTCTATTGGTGTATGGAGTCTATTGGCACATTTAACATTCTGTAAATCCTGACATTTCGTCTTATAGTTATCTTTTCCATAATGCCGTTCTTTCTACTTAAGTTCTATTCCAATAAACCTCTACTGGTTTGTATCCACCCGCTATGATATTTTTTACTATTTAATGCTTCAATAATTTTTCTTGAATTCTCTTCTATGCTCTCAAAAGCCGTATTTATTTCTATGTCGTAGATTTCAGCTTTATGTACATACTCCAACTGTTTTTTAGCCTGTCCAATGTTTCTATCTCCCCTTGCTCTTTCTCTTCGTTCTAGCTCCTCTAAAGGACAATGAACACCAACAAATAAAACTGGATAATCTGCTAAAATCTTAAAGCAATCCTCCCTAGTAAAATTATCATGTAGAATATGATCTACCACAAGATTAACTCCTTTATCTGAAAACATAGCTACTGTACGATGGAAAAAGTACTCTGTTTCAACAGGTATCAAATGATCTCCTTCTCTATCTTCCATTCTCTCTATAAATACATCAAAATCATCTATACTAATATGAAAATAATCTGGCATCAGTTTAACTAACTCTCTTGATAGTGTTGATTTTCCTGAACTTGAAACTCCATTTAGAAAAATAATTTTCCCTTGTCCCATTTTTATCTCACCTATCTATCTTGACTTTATCTGTTCAACATAATCTACTATTTCTCTTAACGATTGAATAGTCCACTCATCTTTCGATTTATTGCTTCTATCAATATGAAATGATGTAAATCCTAAAATCCTTGCACCATCGGCTTCTATATCGTAATCATCAACATAGATACTTTCTTCTGCCTTTACACCCAAAGATTCTAAGGCTACATTATATATCTTAGAATCTGGCTTCATAACACCAACTATATCTGAACAGGTATAGCTGTCAAAGTATTTTCCTAATCCTAGGTTTTCAAGTGTTAATTGTAATGAAGGAGAGGTGTCACTAATAACCCCCATCTTGTAGCCCTGACCTTTAAAATATTCCAGTACATCGATTACTTCTTCAAATAACAGCCGCTCATTATTACACCAGAACTCAGTAAACAACAAATTTGACCGTTCTTCTAAATCCTTTTCAATACCTTCGCCTATTAACATTTGCAAATAATAGCGCTTCCAAAATTCAATTTCATCTTCAACCTTTTTAAACCCGTTTTTATCATATTCAGCCTTGTCAAACAAATCCATCATTTTATCATAATCCATCTCAAATGTCTTCCCTGACCAGCTTTCAATAGTAGTCTTTCGCCATTCAATCTTTTGTGGATTTGCATAAGTTAAAGTGTTATCTCTATCAAAAAATATAGCTTTATATTTCATCCTTTACCTCCTTTGTTACTAATAATAATGTAACTTGAACTTAACAGTTACCATTTAGGATACAATTCACCTGTTCCACTTCCTGCAGAGTATCCTTGGTTGGCTTCATTGCTAAAAGAAGCTATTTCTTCGCTGTAAAAAATGCCACCTTCTGTTTTAATTTCTACCCATACAGCATATGAACCTTCCTTTTTAAGATAATCGCTTAAGTCTACATTAAAGTAAATAGCCTCATCTAGTTCATAAATAAATGACTCCTTGATTTCTGTTGGTTGCATTTCTTTTCGACCTATCTCTGTATCGGTATAGTTGTCTCTTATCACTATTGTTGCAGTAGGGGTTCCCTTTAATAGAGAGCTTGACTTTTCATCTTGAGTATACACCACTAATGTGAGAATTTCAGTATTTCTTACTAGAGGAGTATTCTCAGCATCCCATCTACTTTCATATCCTAATGCAAGCAATTTATCGATATTGATTTCTGGTAAAACTTCTTGCCTTATTCCTGTCGGTGATTCAAATGAAACCGTAGGAATAATTTGTCGAGGCATTTCAAATACAAATGTTGCAGTATATTCTGAATCATTAACAGTTGAAGTCTCCTTCTTTTCATCTCCTATAGATAGATAAACTGTTTCATCAGAACGTTTTTCTTTTGGCACGACTTTAACTGTGACTTCAAGTCGTTCGTTTTTATATTCTACCTCTGTTTCAAAGGAAGCTAGCAGGCTATCCCCTTTTTCAATTGCATCTAGTAGTTCATTTTGCATATTATAAATGTTTCGATTAGCATAATTTATATCATTGCTAAAGTTAGAATGCATCCTTCCAACCTCGTTTTTCAGATTCTTTACCTGGTCTTTCAATGAAAGCATTGTCCAAATATTTACAACCATAAATATACAAACTATAATAACTGCAATTTTTTTGTATTTATTCATTTTGTAGTCCTCCTATTAAAGCACTGTTATGGTTATAAATCATTTCTCTAGTTAATTCTGATGATTAAATCAACACCTAAAATAATCTTCTACGCTAACTTATCCAAACATTTCTGTCCCATATAACTCATCTTTTAACTGATTATTAAAATGAGTAATGAATTTTCTTTTTTCACTCAATATTGATTCGCTAGCCCTATTAAAAGAATCCCTGCTTAGCATTGTCATTTTAATTTCTCTAAACAACTTCTTAATTCACTAATAAATAGAGTGAGTACTGTTTGTATCTATTTACTTAATTCTTTCCCCACAAATAGACTGTGTCTATTGGCCCATTTTCGGTTTTGGAGACAAACTCAACTTCATATCCTCCTGTATCATACACAATAGTCCACGTTCCATATGCCAATTCCGATTCCTCATTTTGCTCAAGGGTATTTATGTAAGTTGGTTCGCCTAATATTTCTTTAATTTCATCAAAGGTCATACCTATTCTTACGTTAAAGACTTCTTTGTCTTCCTCAAATATACCTATACCTTTTACTTGACCATGTATTATTTCATCATTGATGTTTTCGGCATTAGTAAAGAACAAAGTGTTTTTGTCACCATATCTAAATTATAGTCCTCCTAGAAAATAATCATATATCTCCGGAAGGCCCCATTCTTCAATAATTTCATTAGTAGGAGAATCTATTGCAAAATCAATACCATCAATTCTTCCTTGACTTGCTAATTCTAATAATGGATTGTCTTCATGAGTTATAAGTGTGGTATCCTCGTTTTCTTCATTGTAATTCTCTTCATTATTATCCTCATCATTGCTAATTTCTTTCTCATCGCTATTTTCCTTGTCATAATCCTCCCCAATGTTATTGTCACTGCTAGGTTCGATTTTGTCTTCAGGCTGTATATTCACTTCCTTCTCCACTTCTCTTATATTATCTTCTTTATTAGAAGCATTTCTATCACAAGCAGTTATAGATAAAAGGCTCAACATTATGAGCAGCACAATTATTTTTTTATCATATCATTGCTCCTTTCATTAGTATTATGTTGTGCAACTTTTATATAGGTAGTATTGTAATGATGTAACCACCAGCAATTAAACTTAATAAATTAGCTACAAAAACATATAATATCCTTCGAAGCTTAGAGTGTTCTCTTATAAGTCTTAAAAATAATAATGTCTCAACAATAAATACAATTATTTCAGCAAATATTAGTGAAAAAATCAAATAGCTACTAATAGGGAAAAATCCGTTAATCCAAATATTTAGTGCTCCTTGGGTAAGTAGATTTATTATAAGAAAAGTTGACCATGATCTTTGTTCTCTAAAACCAAATATCATAAAAACAACTGCTTCAATTATAATTGTCGAGACAATACGCATAGAAACTAATAGAATTGATCTTGATAGTAACCTTCCAGGTATAAGCGTTTGAGCCTCTAAATCTAATGTATATATATTGCTATACATTCTCAATGGTTTCTCTAATGTTATTTCATAATCTATGTCTCCTGTACTAATGTTAAATGTATAGTCAGCAGCCTTTTCAAGCTCTCGAGAATAAAAAGTGTAATAGGTTTCAATTATCTTGTCTGTTTTACCTGCCTTTGTAAAAGCATTTCCATCTCCGATGCTTATTTCCAAATCATCTGGCGCATCAGGAACTATAATCAGAATTGACGGTGGCTCAGCTGAGTTCCCATAGCTAATACTTGGTATAGATATAGATATAAAAATGAGCAAAAGTAAAATAATTAACACCTTGCTTTTCTTAAACATACTAATATACACTTTTTTTGCCCCCTTTTTCATTCGAAGAGCCTACTTATGATTTTCTTAAAATATAAATATTGAATTAGGGCTCCTAATTGACATTGACAATATCCTTGTGTAGCCAATCCAATAACTCATTAAAATTTCCCCTAAGCCATCTCTCATATTTTGCCATAATCATACTCCTTATTAGAAAATAATATATTGATGTGGTATATATCAGCCAAAATTCTATAGCCCTTTTTCAAGTTCTAACTTAATGCCTTTGATGTAAATGAAGCTATATTCATTATACTGTGAATCAATATACTAGGGATTAAGCTTCCATTTGCTTTCTTTTCATTCAACCAGAATTGTAGATAACCCACTATTCCAGCAGTTATAATAAGAGTTATGCCAACAACAGATTCTTTATAAATAATCATAAATGGTAATCCATGCGGTAAGCCAAATATTAATGCTTGAATAATATTGCCTGCTAAATATCCAAACTTGTTAGTAATTCCTTTACCTATAAGACCTCGGAAAAATATCTCTTCAGATAAAGCTGTTTGAATTATAGCTTTTAATAATATTATAATTACAATGCTAATACCTAATCCCTGTTCGCTTATAGTTTTGTCATAAAACATTTCAGCAGTAATATATCCTAAGTATTGAAACAAAGCAAGCGGTCCAACCATTATAAATAAAGATACTACAAAAACTACGATGCTACTTTTAATCCAATTCCTATTTCGAGGCAAACATAGTCCAATCCAATTAAAGAAACCATTCTTTTTTCTACACAACACAAGATAAGAAATTAATTCTAATGTTAAAACAAAAGAAATCTGTATTCCAGCTGATATTAAAACATCATTCATAAATTCTCTCCTCTAACTTTATTAAAAGATTATATTTTTTATTGTTTCTATAGAAATAAACCTAAAGCTTCATATACAGGGGCAGTGTCAACTTTGCAAACTGTTATCAGTCCTGTTCAGTTAAAATCAGTGGACCATTCTTGGTAATAGCAATGGTATGCTCATACTGAGCTGATAAGCAGCCATCAGCTGTCCTAGCTGTCCATCCATTCTCATCAATTGTAAGGTTGTAAGAACCCAGATTTATCATAGGTTCGATAGTGAAAACCATACCTTCACAAAGCCTCGCCCCCCTGTTGGGAAGACCATAATGGAGTACTTGTGGATCTTCATGCATTTCATTACCTATACCATGTCCTGTAAACTCACGTACTACAGAAAACCCATTGGATTCAGCATTGACTTGAATTGCATGTGAAATATCACCAAGCCGATTTCCGATAACTGCTTTTTCAATGCCAATATAAAGGCATTCTTTAGTTACCTTAAGCAATTTTTTAGCTTGTTCAGATATTTGACCTATCGGATAAGACCAAGCAGAATCAGCCAGCCAGCCATTGAGATTGACAACCATATCAATGGTGACAATATCTCCTTCGTGGAGAGGAATTTGGGTGGGGAATCCATGGCAGATTTCATCGTTGACTGAAGCACAGGTCGCAAAAGGATAACCTTTGTAGCCTTTTTGCTCGGCCTTCGCCCCGTGTGATTGGATGAATTCATCTACGAAGTGATTGATTTCCATAGTAGATATACCTGGACGAATAATCTTACGAAGTTCTCGGTGACAAGCAGTTAATATCCTACCTGCTTCAGCCATCTTTTCAATTTGTTCTGGGGTTTTTATAATAATCACTCTTTTTACCTCCTAGTTATAATAGTTTTATATTTTCCTATATATATATTTTATTTTAACAAATTCTCTATAACCTAAAAGTGTGTCTTTCATATAATGATCCACGATACTAAAGCCTATCTTTTTATAACAATTTATCACTCTTTCATTGAAAGTACGAACTTCTAAAACAATCATTTATATGTCGACCTATACATTCACAATGTATAATGGATTTATGTCAATAGTTTGGACAAAAATTTAGGTTTTTTGTAGATCTCCGCCACCATTAACAATCCAAACATAAATGTTCTTAAATTCTCACCGAAGGCGATGAACTCAAAGCAAGCTATACTTCCTGCCTTCCTGATATAAACCCATCCATCATAATAATTGTATATGGTTCTATGCCACTAGGAAGTTCTACTTCATAGGTTACTGTAGAAAAGCTCTTCCAAATATATGGTCCACAAAATCCTGATGTATCCCCACATAAACATTCATAACCTTCTCTTTTAACAATCCTTTCAATTTCTTCTTCAATATTATCATCATCTAACAAGTCTGACTTTGATCCACTGAAGGTTTTTAATTCTTGAGAAGCAGTTTTTTAGCCTCTTCATTTTACAGATTCATCTAAAATACATTTCTGTAATATTTTTGATGGATTTTTCTATATCTCCAATATTCTGATTATCTGTTCTTTTATAATATTGTCCTTCTTCAAAAATATTTATATATTTCTGAAGCCAGTCTTTTCTATCTTGGAATTTACTGAGGTAATTTACTGCCTCATGTAATTTCCCTTTCCACAGATATGATTTAAATTCAAGTTCATAAAATTTACTCATGTTTTATTCCCCCTAAAAACTTGCCTTATTATTAAGCATCAATATATTGCTGCGACGCTTAAATCTACTATTACGTAGCTCTTGTTTTTCAAAAAATAGACCTCCAAAGAACAACCTAGATATTGCCATTGCACATAACGTTCCAGTATTTGCGGCGTCTCTGAACCGGACCCCGGTAGATAGACCCCCTTTGGCAGAGCTTCACTCCCGGTGAAGGGATGTGGTACACATTACCCTAAGATTGTGCCCGAGTGCACCTTTACGCAAATACATTGTTAGATAATGTTCAATAAATTGACCCTAACATAAAATCTGTTTATTTCCAAGTATATTATGATATAATACTATTAATTAAATTTGTAAAGCGAGGTGTTTTGCTATGAGTATTAAAGTGACCGTCGTTGTTCAAAAAGAAGACAACTGGTATGTTGCAAAATGTCTTGAAAATAGTGTTGCTTCACAAGGCAAGACTATTGAAGAATCAATTGATAACCTACGAGAAGCACTTGAGTTGTTCTATGAAGATACAACACCAGAAAACGTCAATGTTCCTACCTTTGTCACTACAATGGAGGTAGCGTTGTAATGGGTTCAAAATATCCTGTATTATCACCTAATGAAATCATTAAAGCCTTAGAAAAAACCGGTTTTCAAAAGATTTCTCAAAAAGGAAGTCATGCTAAATATAAAAAATTTGGAAATCCTTCAAGAGTTGTAATAGTACCAATGCATGATGAGATTGCCAAAGGCACTTTAAAAAGCATTTTAGAACAAGCTGACTTACCACTTAAAGAGTTCTTGAATCTTTTATAATAGCCCATTCTTACGAATGGGTTTTCTTTTACCCGTGAGATTATTGAATGTCATCTAACGTTCCCGTATTTGCGACGTCCCTGAGCCGGACAGCAAGAGCTAGACCGTCTTGACGGTGGTCACACCCGGTGAAGTGATTTGGTCTGACTTGCCTACTTGACGTTCCCTCTAAGACCCTTGTGTGAACATGTTGTTAGGAGATGTTGTTTTCTCAGTTTCAATTGCTTGCTATAACTTTATTATTTATTTCTTTTTTAATTAATATCTAACCATTTTTCTCTAGTTAATTTATAATAATTCCGTTTAAGTATTTTTTCTTTTTTCTTAAATAATTCTTCTGTAGTTTCAAATAATTCATAACCGACAGATTCTAATGACTTACAAGAGTTTATATTATCTCTTAAAGCGTCAGCTATAAGCACTTCTACACCTAATGTATTAAAAGCATAGTTATACATAAGTTTTCGAGCTTCTTTCATATGTCCTTTTCTCCAATAATTAGAATGTAGTCTTTGAGAATCACCTGCTATTAATTTCCCATCATTTTTTTCAGGGAAAGAAAGTCTCATCATTCCAATAACTTCATTGTTTGACTTCTCTTCTATCATCCATACATATAGTACCTTTATATATATGTTTAATAATTCTTCGATTTCATCTACTGTTTTTGGAACTGTGTTACCAGTCCATTCATGCATTTTTTCATCTTGGAAAATTTATAATAGCTATACTTGTCCTTGTCAATTTCCATCGGACGCAAGCGTATTATATTTCCTTCTAAAATTGGTATTTCTATCATTTTTCTACCTCCTAAAATCCCTGATTTTTAAATTACAAATATAATCTATATACATCATCTTTAAGAACCTAATAGATATACTCTGATATGAGAAATCAATTTCTCCTAACGTCCCGCATCTGCGACGTCCCTGAACCGTGCCCAAGAGATAGACCTCCTGCTTGAGCTTCGCTCCCGGTGAAGGGATATGGTGCACATTGCCCTAGGCTTGCGCCCGAGTGCACACTTGTGCAAATGCATTGTTATCGGATGGACTATGCCAATTTCCCATTACAAAAACTCACCCAACAAAAAAACCTCAAGAACTTCTATCAAATTTCCCAAGGTTTTATATTTCTTAAATCTCTTGTTCCGTGTACAATTGTTAAAATTAGTATATAGTTTTCATCTACTTTATAAATAATACGGTAATTGTATAGTAGTATTTCCCTAATTTTAGGATCATTTACTTCTGGAACTTCTCTCCCAATATTAGGAAACCTCGATAGCTTTTCAATAGCGTCGAATATTCTTTCTACTACAATTAATCCGTAATATTCTGAGTCTCTTGATATATAATCTCTAATATTCTCTAAATCAATAACTGCTGGTTCAGTCCATTCTATCCTCATTTCTTCATAACTCTCTTCCTTACATCTTCATGGGGCATAATTCTTCCTTCTTCTGCAGCATCTAATGAATCTGTTATTTTCTTCTTTAGATAGAATTGGTACATTATATCGTCCCATGTAGCGTGTTCAGGCAAACTCTCAATTATCTTTCTAGCATCGTCCTTAGCATAACTCAAATTATCCACCCCATTTCAAATGTAATTTTCTAACTTAATTATATCATAAACCATCTTTATGATTCACTAATATTCAAATATTTTCCTATAAAATTCACAAAGCCTTTCAGTCTGTCCGATAACGTTCCGTATTTGCGACGTCCATGAGCTGGACCCCAGAGATAGACCCCCCTTGGTGGAGTTTCGCCCCGGTGAAGGGATGTGGTGCACAACGCCCTAAGATTGTACCCTAGTGCACCTTTATGCAAATACATTGTTAGGCGATGGAACACGTTGACCTGCAGAGAACCACCCTAACAATTCTTTTTATACATTGTCAAATCAACTAAATCAATAATTACACCTACTGACCTTAGGAAATCTAGACCTATAAGTCCATTAACCCTCTCATAAGGATCTATCTCTCCAAAATCAATCTTCATATTTGTTAATGAAATATCTCCAATTGTTACTTTATCAATCTTTTTCCGTACTGAACTCATCTGTAATCCACCATATCCTGAAGATTTTACAAGCTCGTCATCTTCTGTAAATTCAGCATCTAAATCCTCTAGATAATCTGTTAGAATAATTGTATGATATGCACCTGTGTCAACTATAACATCTTCAACAATAATAGACTTGTCCCCTTCCTGTAAAATAATAGAAGCATATAAAAGTCCATTTTTATAATGTAGATTATACATACTTTATACGCTCCTTCTAATGCCTATATGTTTTACTAGGTCAATTATTAATTTTTCGTTCTTAGTGCTATAAATATATTCCCCTTCTTTACGTTGTATAAATTCTTTCATAGCTTCTTTACCGTCTTCAATAGCTTTTATGATAGCAACTTCATCAACGTATTCCTTATTTCCTTCAATATGAGACTCTATTATTTTGAACTTAACAAACTGATCAGGATATAACTTTCTTACTTCATCCCAAGTCATAAAAATCTCCCCTTTTATATATTCCATACTATAACTTTATTATATCAAACTTTAATAATAAATACTCTTCTCAATTAGCTAAAAGCAGGTGCAACTACTCCAGCTAAAATAATCAAAAGAGAAATAGCCGCAATCAATATATTTTTCCCCGAAGCATTTTCATTTTTTATAATTTCAGCAAGACCAAAAGCAAAAGAAAAAACGAATACAAAAGGCCAAACAAACCAAGTCCAGTAATAAAAAATCCCAATTCCCTTCATAAGCTCAATTAACATCTTGATTCCTCCCAACTTCATTAAACATAAATAATCACTATTTGATGCTATCATACATTCCTAAGTTACCTGCCCTACTAATACAAACTGACCCTAAAGCCTATCTACAAACGTGCTTTGTCGCATAACGTTTAGGCATAGGAGACGTTTCAAAGACTTTGCTTAGCCTTTGAAATGTGTGCTGGACTACCTCAGAGCTTGGCCCTCTTCAGCACGAACTCCCATGCGGTGTTAGCAGACGCGATAAATTTTACCTATTTCTTAAATAGTACATACGATTTATCATATTATATTGTTTATATTCAATCACTTCGTATTTTTCAATAATGAAAAAGGGATCAATGTTTTTTTCTACCATTTCATTGGTTAGATTCCATAAATATAATCCTGAATCTTCTTTATAAAATTCATGAGAAATTTCTATAAACTTATATTCTTCTCTTTGTTGTCTACTAATATATGGATTCAGCTTTAATAAAATCTTACCATTTGATTTAACTATTCTATGTATATTTTTAATTAATTCAATGGCATCTCCTGGTGTTAAATTATCTAATATATTAAACAAAATAGCACTTTCATAGCTATTATCATTAATTTCACTTAATTTTTCTATTCCGCCACATATTACATCAGCTTTATCTTTATAATTGAATTTCTGTATAACGCTATTAGCTATTTCTATTGCATTATTACATATATCTATTCCATAAACATATTTCATCCCTTTGTTCAAACAACGGCATAGTACTCTTCCATTCCCACACCCAAAGTCTATTGTAGATTTACTGTTTTCTACAAGCCAGCTAATTCCATTTTCAATCTCTTGTACCTGTATCATTTGAGTAGGATTATATTCTATGGCTTGTCCAAAAATACTATCCCAATATTTTATTGTTTCATCATAACTATTCACCATTTTACTCCCCCACATTTTAGCTTAGTTCTCTCTATACTCTTATCTGATTTAATGTCTGCTAACGTTTCCGTATTTGTGGCGTCCCTGAACCAGACCCCAGAGATAGACCTCTTGGCGGAGCTTTGCTCCCAGCGAAGGGATGTGGTACACATTGCCCTAAAATTGTGCCCGAGTGCACCCTTACGCAAATATTATTTTCGTATTATTAGCTTATACCAGTTTAATCTTGGTATAAGCTTTTTTAGTCAATAATCTATGTATAAACTAGGTAAAGAACGTATATTTTGTTGGGGCCTAGACCCCGCCACATAAACTGTTCAAGCCTGGGCTAGATAAGTTACCTCGATTAAGCTGGTTTGGGGCTTTGACCCCGCATTACTTCGCGAACCTGCGGAACTGTCGATGCTTAGGACCTAGTAAATAAAGGAGGTATTCTATGAATCCAATTTTGTCCATTGATGTATCTAAATCTAATAGCTATGCTACTGCATTTCTTTCTAATTCTAGTCCCTATACTAAGCCATTTAGGTTTAATCATTCTCCAAGCGAATTAAATAATCTTTTGTCTTTATTAGCTGAAATGGAGAATAAAACAGGTGCTTGTCCTAGTGTAGTTCTTGAAGCTACTGGCAACTACTCTAAACCTATTGCTACTTACTTTATGAGCCATGGTTATGATGTTGTAATACTTAATCCTCTTCAGACACATGAGCTTAAGAAAAAAACTATACGTAAGGTTAAGACTGACCCTGTTGATGCTAATAGAATCGCTAAAGTGTATTACCTTAATGACTTCAAGCCTGCTAAGTTGCCTGATGATATAATTATCAATCTCAGAAATATTTGTAGGCAATATGAAGGCTTTAATATCCTTTACACCGAGGCTGTTCTCAGACTAAGGAGTATTTTAGATGTTGTTTTTCCTAATTACGATAAGCTCTTTTCTTCTGTCTCTAGCAAGATTTCTCTTAATTTTTTATCTAAGTTTAAGACTCCTGAAGACGTCTTAAATGCTGATTTCAATGACCTTGTAAGTGCTCTAATAGTACGTAGTAGATCTAAATCTTGGTCTATTGAGAAGGCTAAGTTAATAGTAGAGACTGCCAAAGAAAGCTTACCAGATAATACGTCCCAGCAGTCCAATGTTTGTGCTTTAGATGAGTATATTAAGTTACTCACTTGCATACAAGGTATATTGGCTGATGTACGGGATCAAATGATTAAATGGGCTAAGCTTTCTCCTGAGTTTGAGCTTCTCCTATCCATTCCTGGTGTGGGAGATATGACAGCCTCTACTATTCTCTCAGAAATTGGTGATGTTACTAGATTCCCTACCGAGAAACAACTTGTTGCATTTGCTGGACTTGATCCATCTGTTTATCAGTCTGGAACCTTTAGAGCTTCTAATAACAAAGTATCAAAACGTGGGTCAACATATCTTAGAAAGGCTTTGTATCAAGCTACGTGTGCTGGAATTTATAGAAGATCTAGTGGTTATTCTAATACTTTATTAAGAGCTTATTATGATAAAAAAATTGCTGAAGGAAAGCCTTCTAAAGTAGCTATTATTGCTACTTCTAATAAACTGTTACGAATTGTTTATGGCATCTTAAAAAATAGTAAACCTTTTGATTTAAACTATTAGTTAGTATAGATTATTACCTTGCAGTTGCATTTTTTAAACCTATTTTCCTATAGGTTTATTTGCTATGCTTATTTTTACTATATTCTACATTTTTTCAAAAAAACCTTGACAACGATTAGCTGGTTTATGTGATGTATAGCCCCTAAGATTAAGACCTAAAACAACTCTTAATTGTATAAGTAAACCTTGTATTCCAACGTATTTTCAATTAAAGTCTAGAGCCTTCCTTCTATCATTGGCTATTTGTTGCAACATCTTTACTCATACTCAATTCCGTTATCTGCACACCATTCAATTGCTATAGTTCTCAATGCTTTATCCCGATACTCATACCAATCTTCTTCAATATTATACTTTCTAATATTGTCTTTAAATTTACGAAAAGCACCATTTCCCTTGATAGAGTAATACATAATATCGCTTAAGTTATTGTTCTTTATAGATAAACAAAACCTTTCCATAATACTGTACTCATGTATGTCAAACTTTGAAGGTAACGGAATCCATAAATCCCCAAACAATATTTCCTCGGCTATTTTGATATTTTCTTGCTGCCAATCTGGAAATTTTTCAATTGGTTCTTCATCTTCTACTGCACTAAACTCTTCATATGAAATACTTACTATCTCTTTAGTCTCCTTATTAAAAAAAGATCTTGTCTCATCAAATTGAAAATCCATTTCCTCCACTATTAAATCTAATTTAACATGACTATCCACTTGTTTTTTACCTTCTTTCTAGAAATAATCTCTCTCCTAAGAGATTCATTTAAAAAAATTAGACCACAAGGACCTGCCCCGATAGGCTATATGTCCTATAACGTTCCGTATTTGCGACGTCCCTAAGCTGGACCTCAGAGATAGACCCCATAGTGGAGCTTTGCTCCCAGCAAAGGGATGTGGTGCACATCGCCCTAGGCCTGTGCCCTAGTGCGCCCTTGCGCAAATATTTTGTTATAGGATGTGATGACACTTTGCATGCCAATATTCCTTACATAATATAAAGAATACGTCTTAACTACCACTATCTATCTTTTACATCATAGCTTACAATCTTATTATTTTTATATGTCATTAGTATAAAAGTCCCCGATGAATCATATGCTTTTACCTTTGTCTCTTGTCCCCTTATACTTCCAAAAAAGTTATCAGAATAAACTTCTAATCCATGCATATCTAATTCTTCTTCTAAATATTTTTGTGCTACTAACTCTTGTTTAACCATAATTCTACCTTCAGAGCCAGATAGTTTATAATAAGAAAACATGAATGTTGCTGCAATAACAATTCCTATTGCAAGTGCAATATTTTCTTTTACAGACCCTTTCCGTTTAAACGTAAAGCATAGAATCGTATTTATTACGAGTAATAATAAAAGAAAATATTGTGGATGAATAAGCATATTTTGGATAGCCTTGATTAACAAATATACCATAAAAGGTAGTCCTACTACATATGATGAATACTTAAGCCATTCTACATTACTTCTGTCATTAACTATACTTATTAAAATAAAAGTAATAGTACTTAAAAATACATATAAAACTCCAATAGCAGTATCTGTTATAATATAAGATATTAAAAATAATAAACAAGTAATCAGCACTCCAATAAACAATCTCACTTTGTCCAAACCTTTATTCTTTTTTATATAAATACTTCTTTCTAATCCTGCTAATCCTATTAATATTATCGATAATATTAATACAATCATGCTATATCCCCTTTCTGAAAGTAAGTAATTGAACTATTTTAATTTAATTCTAACTATATGAATATTTGACATAGATGACGCCATAATCTACAAATATGTCATAGGCAGTTCCCTAATATCTGCCCTCTTTTCAAAGTTTTATCAAACAAAACCCGCAAAGAACTGTCCAGATATCATCATTTCCTAGTCACGGTAGACGTGCTGGTTACCCAGCACACCCCGCACGGATCCCGGCGTGCAGATTTCCCGCACCGGGCTCTTCAAATATATTCGCTTCCGTAATCTAAGCAAAACAGTCTTCTATCCTTATTTGATTATCTATCTTTTCTGTTATCTTCGGTCTGATAAGCCCATACCATCTCATTTTCTTATCGAACTCTTCCCATGTAAAGCTTCTTCTCTGACTTCTTCTATTTAACCATTTATAGAGTATTTTCATTGCTGGTCTATAAAAATCATATAGTCCTTTGCTGTTTCCTATTACTCCGTAGTAATTAAAATATCCTCGTAGCTTTACATTTAGTTCTTCTACTATGCGTTTTATCCTATTGTGCCTGTTTTCTTTGCACCACTGTGTAAACGCCTTCAGCGATTTCTTTAACTTTTTCCTACTTGTCCTTCTTGCTATTATGTCTTTACCTTTGCTTGATACTCTCCAGCGAAACTCAAATCCTAAAAACTCAAAGCTTGTATTCTCGTATTTTCTAAATCTAGAGAAACTTATTATCTTTGTCTTTTCTTCTGCTAGCTCTAGGTTAAATTTTGATAGCCTTTTTCCTAAAACTCTATAAAACCTGTCTGCCTCTTCTTTGTATCTAAATGCACATATGAAGTCGTCTGCTACTCTACATAGATATGCTTCTCCTTTACATCTTGGTTTTACTATCTTTTCAAACCATAGGTCTAATGAGTAGTGTAAGTATATGTTTGCTAATATTGGACTTATGACTGAACCTTGTGGACATCCTGTTTGTGGGTTTATTACCTTTCCATCTACATCTAGTATGCCTGCTTTTAGCCATTTCTTTATTAGTTTTATGAAGGTCTTGTCTTTTATCCTTTCTTGTAGCATCCTGATTAACCGCTCATGATTTATGTTGTCAAAGAAGCTTCTTATGTCTGCTTCTACTATGTAGCTATATTTTCCCATCAGTTCTTTTGTCATTTCCCTTACTGCTTTTTGTGCTCCCGATTTTGGTCTGTACCCATAGCTACTCTTTAGAAAGTCCTGTTCATATATTGCTTCTAGTATGGTTGTTGCTGCTCTTTGAATTATTTTATCTCTTAGTGCTGGAAGTCCAAGAGGTCGAGTTTTTCCTTCGCCTTTTGGTATGTTTACTCTCTTTACTAGTCTTGCCTTATACTTTTTACTTTTTAGCTCTGTTAGTATGGACTCTATGTTACTATCTAGATTTCCTTTGAACTCTTTTGCTGTTTCTTTGTCTATTCCTGGTGATGAGCTTTTCTTAATGTTCTTCCATGCCATATACAGTGCTTGTTTATCTATCATCGTGTATAAGTTACCGAATTTGTATTTACTGTCTTGTTTTGCTTTTCTTGCTATTCCCTGCAGTGATGTTTGCATTATTTCCTCCAGTCCTGCAGTCTGGATAATGTTTCATTTGCAGGCTGCATATATTTGTTAGTCCCTTCCCCATGTAATCGGCGCTACCGTTTCAGAGTACTATGGACTAATCCGAATTCCTACGAGCATTGGTCGTCCTCTTTTTCGATTGGATGGACCTACCGACTTTGTTATCGGAGCTATAGGATACCTCCCAAGTTCCTGTACAATTCTCTTCATACATGCCACGTTCTCTGACCCCGACAGACCCTCGGAAATCTCACCTTTAACGATTTCTCTGTATTGGCTTCCGTGACGTTAAACACGTCGCCATCTGTATTTAAACGGTTACGAGGCTGAATATACTTCAGGGATTACGGTTTCCCCTATGGCCTGCATGATTCCCTGTGTACGCTTAACCTAACTGTTGCCAGCTTCAGTCCAACACTCGGTATGGGTGGTTGGCTAGACCTTACCCAACAAGGACTTTCACCCTGTAAGAATTGCCAAGCTTTCTTGGCGCACTAACGTCCCGTATTTGCGACGTCCCTGAACCGGACCTGAAAGATAGACTTCCTGGCGGAGCTTCGTTCCCGGTGAAGGGATGTGGTGCACATCGCCCTAGAATTGCGCCCTTGCGCAAATGTTTTGTTATAGGGCGTGATGATAATTTTACCCGCCATAAACCTTCACATAATATAAAATATGTATCATAAGTCTTAACATTAAATGCTTTCTTATAATCTTTATCCACTAGTTATTAATCCAAAATTTCTTCTACCTGTATTAATACGTTCGTATGGTGTCCCCCAAATATAGCTTCAAATAAAGTTCCCTGGATTCTCACCCTCTTACCTATATAATTATCCAATAACTCGGTTTTTTCTTTTCCAATAGGTACTACTTGTATTTCAGTAACTTCAAATACATCTGAGTTATAAGTATCATCTTCCTCTGCTATGACATCAATTGGATTATCTAGTTGCAAAATAAAGGGATATTGCTTAGTATCAGTATCAGGATTCTCTCCATAATTTGGTGGTCCATAATACATTCTTGTAATTAATTTTCCTTCGATTATTGATATACTTGGCTCAAAATAGTATTTATCTAGATTTTTTATCATTACACCATCGTTTACTTCTTTTTTACAAGAAATTAAAGAAAGTATTGATATCATTATAATTATACATATAGTAGTTTTTTTCAAATCATAACCTCCTATTTTAAAATTTGTGACGTATAAAATTACAAAAGCGTCACAAACGGCTTATTATATATAATATCCTTCTTATTTATGTACCTTTTTTGAAACAAGACCCCCAGAGAACTGCCCTGATATCATCATGCCCTATAACGTCCCGTATTTGCGACGTCCCTGAACCGGACCCCAAAGATAGACCTCTTGGCGGAGCTTTGCTCCCGGTGAAGGGATGTGGTGCACATTGCCCTAAGATTGTGCCCTCGTGCACCCTTGTGCAAATACATTGTTAGACGTCGTTATTTAATCAAATCCTTTGATAGTTCCATTCTCTTTTTAATAATGGTATAATATAGATAATAAGAAGATTATGAAAGGATGAAATCTATGCCTACAATATCCATGTTCTTTGGCATTATTATTAGAATGTATTGTGCTCCAGGTGAACATAATCCTCCACATTTTCATGCATATTACCAAGATTATAAAGCTATAATAGATATAAATTCTTGTGAAATTACAGATGGTTCTTTACCTAACAAACAACAAAAACTTGTATTAGCTTGGGCCGAAATTCACAAAGATGAACTGCTAGCTAATTGGGCACTTGCAATGAACAGCGAATTACCTTTTAAAATTGAACCTTTAAAATAGGAGGTGTACGAATTATGTATTTAGCTATTAAGAATGTTAAACCACTAAAAAATTATTTTTTACTACTAACATTCGAAAATAACGAAAAAAGAATATTTGATATGTCTCCACTATTAGATAAAGGTGTTTTCCGTCAGCTTCAAGATGTAGATTTATTTAATACAGTTAAAGTAAATTTTGACACAATTTCTTGGGACAATGAAGCAGATTTGTGTCCAGAGCTACTTTATGAGCAAAGTCAACCTTATATGAACCCCTAAAGATATCCAGCAAAGGATATCTTTTTTATTAACGACAAGTTTCTATGCCCTGCTATAGTTCTTTTAATGATGTCTAACGTTCCCGTATTTGCGACGTCCCTGAGCTGGTCCTAATAGATAGACCCCATAGTGGAGATTTACTCCCAGCGAAGGGATGTGGTGCACATTGCCCTAAGATTGTGCCCAGGTGCACCCTTGCGCAAATATATTGTTAGACGAAGTACACCTTCAGCTAATCCATCTCACTTACCTTCTGTATAAATGCTTTTGGATTAATTATACAACCTCCATTGAATGGTGTACCAGTTTCTCTTAAATATTGATATATCTCTTCTTGTTCAAGATTTGGATTTATCTGAAATCCCAAGGCAATCACTCCAGCTAAATATGGAGCTCCCCAACTTAATCCACCTTGAGCCCAGAATGTATAGTCATTTTCTCCTTTATAATCTGCTGTTGCCCTATTATCTATTGGAACAAACAAAAAGTCTCTTGATTTTAAAAACGAATCATTGTTTGCAAAATAACATATGTCATAGTTTTCAGGATTATCTCTATCTTCATATAACTTGCAACCTACCCCGAAAAAATCTTCAATTCCCTCATCAGAGCAATGAACTACTATAACTCCACTTTCCTCAGCTTCTTTAATTTTCTCCTTCCACATTGATAAATTATCTTCATCTGGGCTAAATCCTTTTGAAACACTAACTACTCTTATTCTCTCGTTTAAAGGTTTGTTTTTATTGTGCTCTATGATTTGACCTAAAGCAGTTGTTCTATATATATAGTCTCCTTTCCAAGAAGGTTCTGCCCAATAATATAGTGATGCACTAGGCGCAACTCCGCAGTCCTTTCCGACTAATATACTGGCTACTGCTGGACCATGCATTTGCGGTCCTACATCCTCGCATTCTATGGCAGTATATTTTACCACTTTATCTTTATATTCTTCATGTCCTAGTAACAATGGTTGGTCAATGATTGCCACATTTATTCCTTGCCCTGTAATGCTTTGATTATGTAAATCTCTTATCCCTAAGCCTGGATTTTTGCCTATTTCAATTATTTCTTGTGGATTAAACTCTTTTGGTAATTTGTCTTTTGATGGCCATTCAGTACGTGTGTCAAAGGTCACTTTAAGTAAAGTATCATATCTACCTGATAAATCAAGATCTTTTATGGATTTTCCTTCCATTACCAATACATCTTGTCTTAAGTCAGAGAACTCACTAATTTTCAAATCTATATTTTCTATTTTTTCCTCAACTGTATCCGATTCATTGTCTTCCGTATTCAGGTGTGTCTCAACATGTTCTGTTTCAATATTATTTTCCTTAGTACAACCGCTAAATACTAAACTTATTGAAACTATCATAAGAAAAGTACATACTAATATTTTCTTCATCTTAATCCTCCTAGCTTTTTTAATCTTTATTCAACTAAAGTATGCGATTTGTTTTTCGTCTTACGTTCCCGTATTTGCGACGGTCGGGTAGAAAAACAGGCGCGCACATTTTCTTTGAGTAAAATCACGTTTCCTGTAGCCCCCCTCTCATCCCGGACGGTCGGATTTCCCGAGTCCGGTTGGCGGTAACAGCTTTTCTTACGAGATACCCTTCCTTTACTATCCTAGGCTTAAGTGGCTACTCACATACACCCATTGATATTAAAGTTTGATACCTTGCTAGATATGCATTGAGGTTGGCACTGTTAATCCGTTCCGGCAGTACGGACAGTGTTTCCTTTACTATATCCTCTGTTTACCGAGAGTCCCTTTGCCTACTTATGGTGTTACCATTAATTAGAGCAATGTCTTGCATTGCTTCGGTCAGAGTTACCTGACCTTCTTAGCTCCTACGGGCTCATGCGCCAGACCATAATCCTCCTACCATCTTTGTTCTCCTTATAATCATAGGTCTTTACAGTTGTTCGTAGCTACCTGCTGGAAGATGGCCCTTCCCGTCGTTATCTCTGAGAATCTTTCACTACATGCCAGAACCCCTATCCCGGTTGCTTCTATGGTGCATTTAACCGTTTCTTCCCATAGAACTTCGGCCTTCCACATCAGGGAATTGTGTCGGCGCTAAACAAATTTCCTTTCAACAGCTTCTGAAAGGAGTCCAATTTCGGGACTGCAGTATTCGTTAATTCCTTCTGGCCTATAGCTTTGCTTGCCACGCAGGCTGTTCCGACCCTATGTTCTCTACATAGGCCGCCGTGACTTTTACTTCCGGGCACACCATGGTTTGTTACCTCCCCATGTTCCGGATATACTAGTTACCTGAATCGGTCAATTGGTAACAGGAGACTTTCACTCCATTAGATTCTCAGCCTTGAAGGCTGCTCCTCCCTGAGCTGGACCTCAGAGATAGACCCCATAGTGGAGATTTGCTCCCGGTGAAGGGATGTGGTGCACAATACCCCAAAAACTTGCCCGAGTGCACCCTTGCGCAAATATTTTGATATAGGATGTAGTTACTTCTTTTCCATTAAAGTCTAAACTTATGTCATGGAATTATATGTATATTAAAAATCTAAAGCCATACCTATTTCATCTTCAGAATCATCGCCTGAAAAATAAAATCCACAGCTTTTATAGAATTCCATTGCACCAACATTTTCCCTTGAGCAGCCAAGCTCAACCCTACTATACTTTCTCTCTTGTTTCATTATATTAATAACAAGCTCTAGAGCTATTTTCCCATATCCTCTCCCCTGAAACCGCTCATCAACCATAAACTGATCAAGAATGTAACATTTTGGTGGTTCATCGTAATTTCTATACATAAGAATCCCAACCATCTCATCATCATTATAAATAATATAAGTACAACTTCCCTCGTTTCTATAGGCATAAGCTCTTGCTAAAATTGCGACATTAGGTGCAACACTACGATTTTCCTTTTGTTTTTCACTAACTTTCAAGGCACAACATTGCCTGTAATTTTGCCAATTAACCTCTTCTAGATGTACCATATTTATTTTCCTCCCACTGTAAAATAATCTTTATTTTATATCTCCATTAATTTCTTAAACCAAGTTTTTAAAAATAGACCTCAGAGAATAGCCCTGATATAACTATGTCCTATAACGTTCTGTATTTGAGACGTCCCTGAGCTGGACCTCAAAGATAGACCCCATAGTGGAGCTTTGCTCCCGGCGAAGGGATGTGGTGCACATCGCCCTAGAATTGTGCCCCAGTGCACCCTTACGCAAATATTATGTTATCTGGTGGCTCAACCTTAGGCCCAGACTAACAATAAACTTCCTTCTATATTAAATTGCCTTGATATCTATCAATCTTTCCTTTATCCTTTTCATTGTTGGAAAAAATTGTTCCCGCTTTATGTATTCGCTCCATGTATTTTCATCATCTAGTGAACACCATACTAAATCTAATATCTTCCTATAATCATCCGTTTCGTTTCCAACCCTTCCCACGTTTTTATCTTTGGGAACACACAAAAATGTAACATATCTTTTATAAACATCAATTCCAGTTCCCTTGTCATCAAGTAGTATATCTATTACATCTACATCCATATTGGCTTCTTCTTTTATTTCTCGTTTTACACATTCTTCTTCTGTTTCATTGTTTTCTAGGCCCCCTCCAGGAAGCATCCAGTATTCTTCTTTTCTAAGAGAATTGTACTGTCTCATAACCAAAACCTGTCTATCTTTAAGAATCACGCCCTGACATCTTACTTCTCTTCCCATATTCCCCTCCAAGTTATTATGTTATTTTTGATTTTAAATGTCACGTATGTATTAGTTCTTAATTTTTTCCGTTCTTTCTGTTTTTTCTCGCTCCGATAGTTCTGCCCCGAAATTGAGCTATCAGATAACGTTCCGTATTTGCGACGTCCCTGAACCGGACCTCAGAAATAGACCTCTTGGCGGAGCTTCGCTCCCGGTGAAGGGATGTGGTACACATTGCCCTAAGATTGCTCCCCGTGCACCTTTACGCAAATATTTTGTTATAGGGCCGTGATGATTTTTTACCTTCCACAAGTTTTCACATAGTATGAGAGATACACTAGAGTAAAAAATGGGAAACTAATTCTGTTTATCTTGCAATAATTGTTCTATCTTCCTTTCTAATTCATCAATCCTTGAATACTGATTTATAAAAAGTTTAACTAATATAGCTAACATAAAGGATGCCAAAATAATAATTGCCCATATATTTGTAAATAATAAATCACCTAAGAAAAGAATAGCAAGCAGGCAAAATATAAAGCACCCTAAAAAAATGCCAATAAAATCCTTCATTTTACCAACTCCTTTCAATAAAAATTTTATTAATAAAATCCTATTATTGTAACGTTGTATCTACTTAAACAAGTATCCAAATCAAATTCCCTAACGCTATGTCCCTTTTTACAGTTGTTGCTTTATTTATATTACAACCCTATATCCTTTTTCTATATTATTCCACCAAGCATACTTACGCAAGTTTGCCACAAATGGCCTTTTAGATATATCATCTTTGTCTTTTATGTATTTTTTTCAAATAAAACCCCCAGAGAACTGCCCCGATATCATCATGTCCTATAACGTTCCAGTATTTGCGACGTCCCTAAGCTGGACCTCAGAGATAGACTCCCTGGTGGAGCTTCGCTCCCAGTGAAGGGATGTGGTGCACATTGCCCTAGGCTTGTACCCTGTGCACCTTTGCGCAAATACCTTGTTATAAGATGTAGCGACCTCTTTTCCCTATAATTCTTCATATTAGAAAATATTACGAAATATCCTCAATACTATAAATTGATTTTATAGCATTTGACTTCTTATTTCTTCTTCGTTTTCAGCCATAAATTGATAGCTCATATCCATAAATTTTTCTATGGAATTATTAATATAAATTTTATCTAAATAATCATATAATGGTCTACCATTAATAATCATATTGTAAAAATAAGGATAGGCATTTCCGTTTTTATGATAAGGATTAATTCTGTCAAATTCTTCATCTCTCAAAATCTGTTCTACCACAGCTTCACTTAAAACCCAAACTAAACTAGGAGACTCATACTGCTCATATGAACCCTCATACTTTTGATTCCATAAATAAAACCATAGATAATGAGCAATCTCATGTAATGCAGAACCCAGTGAACCTTCATCACTATTCAAATAAAACACATCAAAAACACACTCCCTTAAATATCTAGGACTTATAGGATTCAATGTGATATTACATATTAAACTATTAAAAACCTTATTAGTATCAAATTTAAATATTGAAGAGAAGCGCTCATTGATTAGTTTTTCATGACAATCCCAATTTTCTTGATATGAGATAACTTTACTCTGTATTTCTTTTTCTCTTGATTTATACAATTCAACAACTGTTCCTGAAATCTCTTTAACAATATCCTTATTATCAGTACTCTTATTATGCAAGCCTTTGAATTTTAGTAATTCGGGAAAAAAATGAAAAATTGGTTCACTCCAAAATTCATCCTGTTTTATAAACTCTGAAATTGAATTTGCAGAATATTTGTATCCTGGATCTCTATATATCAATTTCATTCTAATGCCCCCTTCAAATATTGTTTGTGCGTCTAATTCTCTCAATGTAAAAAGTTCATCAACAGAAATGCCCATCGTAATCCTCCATAATGTATTTCGCAATAACTTACAAATATGCCACAAATGACTTCTTAAATATATTATTTTTGTTTTTAAAGTATCTTTTCCAAACAATACCCCAAAGAACTGCCCCAATATCGCTATATCGTATAACGTCCCAGTATTTGCGACGTCACTGAACCGGACCTCAGAGATAGACCCCCTTGGCGGTGCTCGCACCCGGTGAAGGGATGTGGTGCACAATACCCCAAAAACTTGCCCTAGTGCACCCTTGTGCAAATACATTGTTAGAAGATGTGGCGATGTCTTTTCCCCAACGATTCTTCGCATAAGATAAATAATGTTCAACTACACTAATTGAAATATTCCTATACAAAACTAAAAAACTAAAAACAAGTACCTACGTTATTCCAATAGTATATCTTTATGCCTTTTTCATACCTAGTAACCTCTACAAAAAATCTCTACTGCATATATATCTACAATTCTATTGTATCAGTATATGCTTCCAAATTCTAACTATAAAAAAATAAAATTTTTATTCAACACAAAAAAAGATAGCTTACAAGCTATCTAAAAATGAGTATTAATTATCTGTTTAAGAAGGTTTAAAGATATGCCATAAAAAAATAAGAAAAGGGACTCCAAAAGTAAAAAATATCACTGCCTTAAAAAAAGTCTCCTCTTTTACTTCTTTTCCTGTTACAAACTTATAAATCCCTGATATTGCCATTAATGACAAGACGACTAATATGAAGTAAAAAGAACCTCCTTCTTCACCAGTAGGTGCCATAAAAAGACCTCCTTGATATTAGTTATCCTAAAAATTTATTTATTAATTCGCTTTTTCTTTCATTGAACTCATCATCATTTATAAGATTGTTTTCCTTTAATTCCTCAAGTTTTTTGAGTTTGTTTTTTATTTCTTCTGAATAAGAATTGATTTCCGTTGCTTTTTCTATATCACTGCCAGCTTTATTCTCTACAGGTTCATTGCTTTTGGTCTTATTAAAAATAGTCCCACCTATAGATATAATTGCAACTACAAGCATTACAGTATAAAATTTTGTTTTCATATTTGTCATTTCATCAGCTAGAGATTCAGTAGCATTAAGCGCAGCTTGATATACCCCTCGTTCATAGTATATCGGAGGAAGACTGGTAATGGAACGATTACGTTCATGTTCCTTTATGTAAGGAACCAACGAAGAATTCATCACAAAGTATAATGCTATAATTATCGCTATCCCACCAAAAAGAAAAAACTTTTGTTTGCCATTCATTTTTATCCCTCCAAACATATAAGTACACAAAATATCAATATAGATATTTACTTTCCGATTAAATATTACCAAGTATTGAAGAATACGTCAACAAATTCTTAGAGCGTTTTAGAGCGTTTAGGTAGCCTACCATGACAGTAACTGATTGAGAGTAGAATGTTGACTACAATTACAGACCCCCAGAGAACTGCCCCGAAATCGCCATGTCTTCTAACTCTTTATTATAGAACTCCATTTCGTAAATACCAATAAATATTATGGTATTTACGAACTCATGTTCGGTAACTTTTACTTCTTGCTGTATTAATAACTTATTTTTATTCCTCACTGCCTAAAAGCCTGTCTAGTGGACTTTGAATTTTACTTAAACTTTTATTGCTTACATGAGTATATATTTCTGTTGTTTTTGAACTTTTGTGACCTAGCAATTCTTGTATATACCTTAAGTCTGTCCCTCCTTCCAATAAATGTGTAGCAAATGAATGTCTTAAAGCATGTACAGATACATTTTTGCAAATCTTAGCTTTTTCACATGCATTACTAAAAATCTTTTGCACAGACCTTTCAGTTAAAAAACTTCCCTCCTTTCTACCCGGAAAAAGCCATGTTTCTGGTTTATCTATAGCAGCATATTTTCTAAGAGCTTTTAATGCTACTTCAGAAAGCAATGTGTATCTATCGTTTCTTCCTTTTCCCTGTTTAACATGTATCATCATTCTTTCAGTATCTATATCTTCTACCTTAAGTCTTACTACTTCTCCTACTCTAAGACCAGAAGAATATACTAGATACAAAATAGCCTTATGCTTATAATTTTTTACCTGATTAAATATTTTTAGCACTTCTTCCTTATTAAGCACGCTTGGAAGCTTATTTTCTTTTTTGGGTCTGGGTAGCTCACATAATGGTTCATTTTTATTAAACACATGTTTGTATAAAAATTTGATTGCACTCAACGACTGATTTACATAGGAATGGCTATTCTGTTGTTGATTCAATAACTCAAACATGTATTTTTCAATATCTTTTTTTGTAGCATCTTCTCCTTTTTTATTAATAAACTGTAAAAAGCGTTTAGTATGCCCTATGTATGCTTTAATTGTCTTATGCGTGTATCCCTTTAATATTAACTGTTCTTTTAATTCATTTATTATTTTATTTGTATCATTATCATATGGCTCTATATTTGCACCTTTATACCAAAATATTTTTTCATTTTTGAAAAGGTTTTCTATTTGTCTTTTACTATTTACTGTATTTGGAACAATCCAGCACTTTCCTTCACTATCCCAACTACGCCCTGGTACTCTTTTTATTTTATTTATCCAATAGATATTGTATTTAAATGAAACAGCTAATTCCTTTTCATCGACCTCCTTGATGATTATCCCATGCTATCACCTCTTATATAAGTTTTAATTATGAAAAATATATTATATAAGTCCTATAATACTTCTACATATTTCATCCTAATCCTTCCACATTTTTAGTTATTTTACATAAACATGCAACCAATTAATATGATGCCACTCTTAAATTTCAAGACAAAAAAACCGGGCATATGCCCGGTTACTAATTTATACTCCTAGATTTCTTATTTGTTTAGTATACATAGTCTTTGCAAACACATAATAGAATGTCTGGAATACTAAGTATATTGCTGCTATAGTTAGAAAATATAAAGTAATATCGTCTGAAAGCAAATTGCTTAAAGCTATTAACGCAAAGGATGCATGACTAAATGTTACTATGAATGGTAAAAAGAATACAATAAATGATTGTGTAGATATGATTCTTCTCATTTCACCATTCGTCATTCCCATCTTTCTTAGAGATATGAACTCTTGTCTATCCTTTTGGATTTCATTAAACATTTTAAAGTATATAATACTGCCTGTAGCTATGAAAAACAGTATTGAAATAAAAGTTCCAATAAATAAAAACAATGAAGTAGTTTGCATTATGTCTGCAAAGTCTGTTATTTTTTCAGAAAAAAGAATGTTTTCATTTTGAGGAACTATAGATCCTATTTCTTTTACTGCATTACCAGACTTTAACCAGTCTTTAATATTATATCCATAGTACATAATTTGCTTTTCTTTAGGAGTATTAGCTTTAAACTTATCAAAGTCAGCATCACTTACTATGGCTACATTGGTTTTATTACTATCAGCATCTATTACTCCTCCAGTTGCCTCACCTACAAGTTTAAATTTATTTGGTTCTCCATTTATTATTAGCGTCAAGAACTCATTGCCAATAAATAGTTTCTCGTCTTTAGCCCCCATGATTACAAATTCATAAGAATTAACGTAAACCTTACCTTCAGTCAATGTTATTTTTTCTTTTCTAAATTGTTCTGCTAAAAGATTATAGTCAGAGTTAGACATTACATAGAAATCTTCTATATTTGGTTTACGATATGGGTTTTTCTCTTTATGGTCATTAACAGGTTTGTCTTGATTTTTAGCTTTCAGTAAGGAAACCTGATTTTTATTACTTAATTCATTTCCGTGCTTTTCTAATATCTCTTCTGATTTTTGTAGAATTGACATATCATTTAATCCTATTCCTGTTTCCATGAAGCTTATATCATGTGGATGACTTAATTGTACTTTTGCTTTTATACTTTGCTGAACAGAGTAAACACTAGCTGATGCAGTTAATGTAATTGCTCCAAGTATAGATACTATAAACAATACCTTTGCATTGTCCTTTAGCTTATATATTATCTGAGATAATGTAATCATATTAGTGCCATTGTAAAATACCTTTTTATTTCCTTTAAGCTTACTAGTTACAAATACACTGAATTGTGAAAATAAAAAGTAGGTTCCTGTAACAGTAAAAAACAAAACAGGAAACATTGTCAGAATTATCCACATTCCTGACAATACTGCCATTCCGTAGCCTATGCCAATAAATGAAATTGCTATAACTGTCTTTGCTACTGAAAATTTAGGTATAGGCTGAGCAACTCTAGCTCCTTTTAGTAATTCCGCTATATTATTGTTTTTAATTCTAAATGTAACTATAAAGCTTATTCCCTGAAATAGTGCAATGAAGCTTATGGCAGTAATAACCACAGCTTTAACAGATATTAGAAATGGCACTTCTACGTCTAATACCATAATGACTGTTATAGCCATAAAAAATAGTTTTGAAAAAAGTATTCCTAGCAAAAGACCTGAGATAATAGATATGAGGGAAACAAACAGATTCTCATAGATTACATATCTTCTTATCTCTGCCTTAGTGAGTCCAAACATGGACAAAAGTCCAAACTCCTTTTCCCTAGATTTGAGAAAGTTAGAGATTGAGTAGAAGGTAAATAAAAAAGTAAATACTAGTATCAAAACTTCACATACTATCATAGTATTAGCGGCTAATACTCCTTTAGTGCCTAATGTGCCTACTTTAGATACAGTAGGGTTAAATATGAAGTTAGCAAATATGAAGAATACTAATACTACAAGGGTGTTGCTTAGATAATACATTACATATCTATTGAAGTTTCCTTTAATGTTCTTATATGCTATATCACGCAATGTCATTATAGTTCCCTCCTAATAAAGAAAGAGAATCTAGTATTTCTTGGAAAAATGCTTGTCTGTTGCCACCCTTTACTATCTCTAAAAAGAATCGGCCATCCTTTATCATTACTATTCTATGGCAAAAGCTTGCTGCAAAAGGATCGTGAGTTACCATCATTATTGTAGCATTTCTCTCTTCATTTAGTCTTTTTATGGATTCCATAACTTCCTGTGAAGATTTAGAATCTAGGTTTCCTGTAGGCTCATCCGCAAGGATTATAGATGGATCGTGTACAAGTGCCCTTGCACATGCTGCCCTTTGCTGCTGCCCCCCAGATACCTCATAAGGTCTCTTGTTGAGTATATCTTTAATATTTAATAGTCCTGCTATATCATTTACCTTTTCTTCTATTACTCTTGCTCCAACTTTTTCTAATGCTAGGGGAAGTATAATATTCTCTTTTATTGACAATGTGTCTAAAAGATTATAGTCTTGAAAAATGAATCCTAGCTCTTTTCGTCTAAATAAGGCTGTATGCTTTTCGTCTAATTTCATAGGATTTGTTCCATTTATATAAAGCTCTCCCGAAGAAGGCGTATCTATAGTAGCTAATATATTTAATAGAGTAGTTTTCCCACTACCAGAAGGACCCATTACTCCTACAAATTCTCCATTCTCTATGCTGATGCTAAATTTATCTAAAGCCTTTACTGTTAGGCCTCCTTTTTTATTACCATATATTTTGGTTATGTTATCTGCTTTTAAAACTGACATATTCCTATACCTCCGTTTACTCTCTATATTTCTTGTTTACTAAATAAAATACTAAGAGAAACATTTGCAGAACATGATTGTAATTCTTAGCGAATGTAAATGAAAAATCTGTTAAGAAATTTGCATGTCTGAGCGTAGCGAGTTTGCAAATTTTAAGATTTTTCATTGGAATGAGCTTTAGAATTACTCATGTTCGAAACGTTGAACGTGTATTTTATTTAGTAAACACTCCTTTACCATCCCATGGGTTAGTTGTTTATATATTTATTATAAAGAAAAAAAGGAAATCTTAGTATCGATTTCCCTTTCATTATAATTGTATATCTTACATTATTGAAAGATTAAATATGTTTTTCCCTTTATAAAAGATTATAAAAAACTTGGTGCCTTTTCCTTCTTCTGATTCTAATGTCAAGCCATGGCCTAATTCATCGCATATTCTCTTAGATAAATACATTCCCATTCCTGTTGATTCAGAGGTTTTTCTTCCATTGATTCCTGTGAAAAAAGCATTAAATACTCTAGCTCTATCCTCTTTTGGTATTCCAATGCCTTGATCTTCAATAGACAAGATAGTCCTTGCCCCTTCATCTTTTATTTCAAATGTAATATGTTTATCTTCAGATGAGATATCTTTTGAATATTTTATTGCATTCACTAGGATTTGATTTGTTACAAAGTATATCCACTTATTATCTGTTTCTACAGTTATCTCTTCTTCACATATTATCTTAGGATATATGGAATTTCTTATTAGGGATTTTTTATTATCGTTTATCACTTTTCTTATAATGGATAGTATATCTACCTTTTCAACTTTAAAATCTAGATTAAATTGACTTAATCTTGCATTGCAAAGCATCATCTCTAATCCATGAGTTATCTTTTCATTTTCTTCAGAGATACTTTCAAGTATTTCCTTATAGTTTTCTTTATTTTTGTCTTGTAGCAATAGATTAATCACAGATACGGGGGTCTTCATCTGATGTACCCATTGATTGATGAAATATATATATTGTTTTTGGTTTTCTTCGTATTTGGATAGCTTATCACTATAGGACTTGTATGTTTCATTTAAGATTTTATTATACATTAGTTGCTCGTAGGTTCTGGCTTCTGTCATGCTTAAGATATTATCTAAATTATTAGATGAGTTAGCAGCTTTGTTAAGATAATTATAAAAAGGCCTGTTTTTAAAATAATCGTATGCCATAAAAAATAAAAATAATATCAATGATATCAAGAAAGAATAAAGTACATTTTCCTTTGGAAATTTCTTTTGATTAATGATTAAGGTTAGGTACATTACTAAAATTATCAGAAGCGTATTTGCAAAAAACGCCACTATATAGCTAATTCTATCCTTGATATAATTTTTAAAATTCATACACAGTACACCTCTATTCCTTAGGCTATCTACTCCAATTGTTTACTATTTTATAGCCCTGTCCTCTCTTAGTCTCTATAGCATCTTCTATTCCTATGTCCTCAAGTCTTTTTCTAAGTCTTGTAATGTTTACTGAAAGTGTATTATCATCTACAAAGTCTATATCATTCCATAATATTTCTAGCAGTTCTTCCCTTGAAACTATTTGATTACCATTTTTAAGCAGAGAATATAATAATAAAAATTCCTTGGTACTAAGCTCGGTTTTTTTATCATTATACTCTATTATATTTTGATGAATATACAGATATAAGCCATCTACTTCATAAACTTCACTATGACTATTTTCAGAGTACTCTCCATATACTCTTCTAATAACTCCCTTTATCTTTACTATGAGCAAATCATAGGAAAAAGGCTTGGTAATATAATCGTCTCCTCCATTTTCTATTGCCATGACCTGATCCATATCTGAGTTTCTAGCAGAAATGAAGATTATTGGAACCTTTGAAACTGTCCTTATATCTCTGCACCAATAAAAGCCATCATAATACGGAAGGTTAATGTCCATTAGAACTAAATGAGGATTATGATAGACAAACTCTTTTTTTATTTGCGAGAAGTCCTCAACTACACAGGTTTCATAGCCATACTTTCCCAAATGGTTTCTAATTAGCTCTTGAAGCTTTTTGTCGTCTTCAATTATCATTATCTTGTACATAATAGCACCTCTACTAAAATTATATGACTTGCAAATATAGAGTTTCACATTCGACTAATATAAGGAGATAAGAGATCCTTCGCTGGCTCTCAGGATGACAAAAATGTGGTTTTTCGTACCTCTGATATTTTCACAGCTTTTCTATTTCAATTTAAGCTTAGATAATGCATCTGCAAGTGCTGAATTTATTGGCTCATCCTTGCTTTTCTTTTGCTCCTTAAGATATCTAGACACATCTTTTTTGGAAACTGTATTTTTTGATTCTTTTCTTCTTTCATTAAATGCAGATAACTTTTCTCTATATCCACAGCTACAGACAAATATTTGTCCTTCTCCCTCGCCATGTAACTGCAATCTTTTTTTACAGTTCGGACATCTGGCATTAGTTTCTTTTGAGATGTTTTTTCTATGCCCGCACTCTCTATCCTGACATATAAGCATCTTTCCCTTCTTACCATTTACCTCAAGCATATATTTGCCACACTCAGGACATTTAGTTTTAGTAAGATTATCATGTCTAAATGTATCTTCACTTTTCTTTATCTCACCTACAACTGCTTTAGAATAGCTTTTCATTTCATTTATAAATGAATTTTTGTTTAAATGTCCTTTTGAAATGGCTCCTAGCTTTTGCTCCCATTCTGCTGTTAGAGTTGGTGATTTTAAATCCTCTGGTACTAGTTCAAGAAGCTGTTTACCTTTAGACGTAATATATATGTCTTTACCCTTCTTTTCTATTAAAAATGTTTTAAATAGCTTTTCTATAATATCTGCTCTAGTTGCTACTGTACCTATACCGCCAGTTTCCCCTATTATTTTGATTAGAGCCTTGTCTTCGCCTTCCATATATTTTTTCGGATTTTCCATAGCAGATAGCAAGGTTCCTTCATTAAAAGGTGCTGGTGGTTTAGTCTTTCCTTTGGTTTGTGTGATAGATGATATTTTTATTATATCTCCCTTATTTATATTAGGTAATATCTGTTCTGCAACATCTTCTTCATAATCTTCTTCAAAATTATTTGAATAAACTTCCTTCCAGCCTTGCTTTAGGACGATTTTCCCTTTAGCAATAAATGTCTCATTTCCAATGCTAGCTTTTATAGTGGTCTGCTCGTATTCAAAGGCTGGATATAACACTGCTAAGAAACGCTTTACAACTAAATCATATATCTTTCGTTCTCTATCATTTAGTTCATTTAAAAATACTGTCTGCTCTGTTGGGATAATAGCATGGTGGTCTGAAACCTTGCTGTCATCCACAAAGGATTTGTTTGTTTTTATAGGATTTCTTAGAACTTTAGTGGCTATAGCTGTATATGGTCCTACACTACAGGCTTTTATTCTGTCCTTTAATGTATCCACTATATCAGAAGAAATATATCTAGAATCAGTTCTTGGGTATGTGAGTACCTTATGGCTTTCATACAATTTCTGCATAATAGAAAGAGTCTCTTTTGCTGAATAACCAAAAATTCTATTTGCATCCCTCTGTAACTCTGTTAAATCATATAACCCCGGAGAGAAGCTTTTTTTATAGGACTTATCAACTTCTATTACTTTAGCATCTTTTCCCTTTATAGACGAAAGTATTTTATCACACTTTTCTTTATCAAAGGTTTTTATATCTTTTGTATGACTATCCTGCCATGTTAGCTTTAAATTCTTTGATAAAGCCTGGATTCCATAAAAATCCTTTGGTTTGAAGTTTTGAATTTCTTCTTCTCTTTTTGCAATCATAGCAAGCGTAGGAGTTTGAACTCTTCCACAGGAAAGCTGTGCATTATATTTGCAGGTTAAGGCACGTGTAGCATTTATGCCTACAATCCAATCAGCCTCAGCACGTGCCACTGCTGATGCATATAGATTTTCGTATTCTTTCCCGTCCTTTAATTTATTGAAGCCTTCTTTTATGGCTTTATCTGTAACAGAAGATATCCAAAGTCTTTTGATTGGCTTCTTTACATTAGCTTTATCAATTATCCACCTTGCAACAAGCTCACCTTCACGTCCTGCATCTGTGGCTATTACAATCTCATTTATATCTTTTCTATGCATTTGTTCTTTAACAGTTTGAAATTGCTTGCCACTTTGTTTGATAACCGTAAGCTTTAACGGCGATGGAAGAATGGGTAAATCTTCAATTTTCCACTCTTTATATTTTTTATCATAATCCTCTGGATCAGCTAAGGTAACTAAATGCCCTAATGCCCAAGTAACTACATACTTATTTCCCTCTAAAAATCCATTTTTTGAACTATTACAATTTAGCACCTTTGCTATATCTCTAGCTACACTTGGTTTTTCGGCTAATACTAATATTTTACTCATATCTACATTCCTTTCAAATAGACTATCGTCTCTTGTTTTTTTCAATCTCTTCCGCTAATTCATTTAAATAAACCCATCTTTGCATTTTTTCATCTAGTTGCTTTTCTAGGTCTTCTTTTTGTGCTAATAGTTCTTGTAATAGCACATAGTCACTAGCCGCTTCACTGATTTTAGCCTCTACATCCTGTATTTTCCCTTCAAGTTCGGCAATTATGTCATCTATTTCATCATATTCTTTTTGTTCTTTAAACGTAAATTTCAGTGGCTTTTCTTTTTTTGGTTTAGTTTTGTCACCTAAATCAAGATTTTTATTAGTTACATCTTTATTTTTATTTGAATAGTCATTAGAAGTATTATTTTCATCATCAATAATTTCATTTTCCTTAAATAATGAGTAATTTCCTGTATACTGCTTTATCCTTCCATTCCCCTCGAAAACGAAAATCTTCTCTGCCATTTTATCTAGTAAATATCTATCATGAGAAACTGCAATAACTGCGCCTTGAAATTCCTCTAAATAATCCTCTAAAATAGTAAGGGTTTCTATATCTAAATCATTAGTTGGCTCGTCTAAAAGTAGTACATTAGGTGCATCCATAAGCACTCTTAGCAGATGCAACCTTCTTTTTTCTCCACCTGAAAGCTTGCCTATTGGTGCCCATTGCTCATTAGGAGGAAATAGGAACTTTTCTAGCATCTGTGATGCACTTATTTTTTCTCCATCGGCTGTGGACACGAATTCTGCTCCCTCTCTTATATAATCTATAACCCTAAGATTCTCATCCATATGATATGTTTCCTGAGAAAAGAATCCGATTCTTACTGTCTCTCCTATATCTATTCTTCCACTATCAGACTCTAGTCTTCCACTTATTATATTAATAAGTGTTGATTTTCCAATACCATTTGGACCTACTATACCGATTCTATCATCTCTTAAAACTGTATAACTAAAGTCATCTATTACTTTTTTATCATCAAAGGATTTATTGATATTTTCTAATTCAATTATTTTTTTACCTAGACGGCTGCTAGCTACTGATATATCTAGCTTATCATTAGCTATATCAACAGCCCTTTCATTGAGCTTTTCAAAGCGTTCTATTCTAGCCTTTTGCTTAGTACTTCGTGCCTTTGCGCCTCTCATTATCCATGCTAGCTCTTTCCTTACTAGGCTTTGTCTTTTTCTTTCGCTTGCAGCTTCAATTTCTTCTCTTTCTAGCTTTTTCTCAAGGAAATAATTATAATTACCCTTGTATATATGGAGATTTCCAGTATCTATTTCAATTATTTGATTTACTACTCTATCTAAGAAATATCTGTCATGGGTAACCATTAGAAGTGCGCCTTTTCTCTTGTTTAGATATTGTTCTAGCCAATCTATGGTATCATTGTCGAGATGGTTAGTTGGCTCGTCTAGAATAAGTAATTCTGAAGGTGTAATTAATGCAGAAGCTAATGCTATTCTCTTTCTCTGTCCTCCTGACAATGTACCTACCTTTGCTCCAAAATCTAATATGCCAAGCTTTGTTAATACCGCTTTTGCCTCGCTTTCTATTTGCCATGCATTTGCTGCATCCATAGCACTTGTAAGCCTTGTAATTACTTCAGCTAGTGCAACTGGGTTTTGAATAGCTTTCTCATATTCTCTGATTACTTTCATAATCTCCGAATTTCCTCTAAAAACCTGCTCAATTATAGTAGCTTCTGGGTCAAAATCGGGATTTTGTGAGAGATATTCTATTCTTACAGAATTTCCTTTTATAATCCTGCCTTCATCTGCCATCTCTACTCCTGCAATTATTTTTAATAATGTAGATTTCCCTGTACCGTTTATGCCAATGACACCTATTTTATCTCCTTCATTTATTCCAAGATTTATATTGTTAAGCAATTGTTTTTCACTATATCTTTTTGTAATATTCTCTATACTTATAAGGTTCATACTGTTTTCCCTTCCTATTCATTTGTTTATAATTCTTTATAACATATACATAAGTAGATAGCAAGAATCTTTGATTCTAGGCTAGTCACTTATGCAGTAGCTTAATAAAAGCGCAAATGCGCCAAAAACAAACTATTTCCTAGCGCATTTACTATATCTTTCTACCTTTTTCAAATAACCTGTTTAAGTACTTTGCCTATACTCTCATTAAATGTCAAAGCTGCTCTACTATCATATTGCGTTTGGGATTTATTTATTAGAATTAGCTTATTTCCATTATAATACTGAACTAAATTAGCTGCTGGATAAACAGTTAATGAAGTCCCTCCAATAATTAGCACATCTGCATCGTGTATATACTTTAAGGCTCTATTTAATACATTCATATCTAGACTTTCCTCATATAGAACTACATCTGGCTTTACTATGCCGCCACACTGGTCACATGTTGGTACACTGTCAGATTTCATAATGTAGTCAAGAGCAAAGTATTTGTTGCATTCTGTACAATAATTTCTATAAACAGAGCCATGTAGCTCAAGTACATTTTCTGAGCCTGCCATTTGATGAAGTCCATCAATGTTTTGGGTAATGACTGCTTTAAGCTTACCTCTTCTTTCTAGTTCAGCTAGGGCAATATGAGCATCATTAGGCTTTGCATCTTTATATATCATTTTTGTTTTATAGAAATCATAAAAATCTTTCGTATGACTTACAAAAAAGCTATGACTTAACATCATTTCTGGTGGATATTTTAGATTGTTTTCAGTTGTATAAAGGCCTGAAGCAGATCTAAAGTCAGGTATATTGCTTTCAGTAGACACCCCTGCTCCTCCAAAGAATACAATGTTATTACTTTCTTCTATGATGTTTTTAAGTTTTTCAATACTCATTCCAATTCCTCCTTCTAATGGCCTAATCTAATTATATCAGATGCAACTTGCTATAGAATAATGGTCACATTTGTTAACTAAAACAATTCATCAAGAAGTATATAATAATCAATTCTTTCCCAATCTGGTTTTAAATCTAAATGTTTAAAGAACAAATCGGTATACTGGTCTGTTCCGAAGTTATGTTTTAAAGATCTGACGCATAAGGCTATATCTTGGTATATATCGGCTACTCCACCTCGCCCTAAATCTATAAACCCCTTAACTTTACCATCTTTGCAGAAAATATTAGGAAGACAATAATCTCCATGAGTAAATGAAGGTGTATAGGTTTTAAGTTTATTTTTCTTCAAATAATCCAGTAATTCTTGCGGAGTATTGTGTCTATTATTTTCCTCCCAATCAGACATATCTACAAGATTATTTTCTATATTATACAATGCTTCCTTTAGCTTTATTTCAAGGTCATTGTCAAAGGGACAATTATCAATTGGAATGGATTTAAGCATTTTTATTCCATCAGCTAGAAGTTTCACGGTTTCCTCTGGTTTGGATAATAAGTTGTCTGAGCAAAGCATTTCTCCATCTATTTCAGTCATAAGTAAATAATCAAAATCATTATAGGAGTTAAAATATATTATTTTTGGAACTGGTAATTTACCTCCCAACCATTCTATTATTTCTCGCTCTCTTTCAAGACCATGTAAGACAGGTTGAATCTTTAAATAATATGAAATTCTTTCATTATAATATCTATATACTCCTGCTGTTGAACAGCCAATATCATTTTTCTCACATTTCATTCCAGCTAGGAGCTTACTTAAATCTTGCGGATAGAGATTATTTAAAACGCTCATAGTATCACCTTCCTTTAGCATAAGTAAATATGTGAACTGTTATTCCTTATTTATTAGTTTGTGGTATGCATTTATTATTTCAATCATTTTATTATTATCTCCACCGCGATCAGGATGATGTTTTTTTGCAAGCTCAATCCATTTTCCTTGCAATGTTGAAAGTAGACACTATAAAAATATTCATCAAATATTTTCTCTAGCTCCTGCTGGTTTAGTTTTATGAGTTTCCACAATGGATACTTTACAGTTAAGTCATTAAATGATTTTGTAGAAAAGTAGTCTTCCCAGACATATTTCATAGGTATTGAGGATGACTGGTAATTAAAACGTATTCGTTTTTCTGTCTTCTTCAGCTCTCTCAGCTTACGTTTTAATTGTTCAATTTCCATATCTCCTATCCCTCCAAAATACAAAGACTTTAATTAATACATGTTTAAAGAATTATTAAGATTGTTTTTCTAAATATCAATTATTTCATAGATCTCCTAATGATAAGTATAACAGAAACTCCTACTATCGTAAGAAAAGCAAATATACCTGTAAAAAGATGTGGTGATGGTTGACTTGCGAGAAAAATACTTGTTGGTCCATCAGCTCCTCCTATAATTCCTATAGAGCTTGCATGATTAATTTCTCTTTTTAATTTGAATGATAAAAATATAGGCAACAAATATTCAAAACCTAATCCTATAACAGTGACTATTCCAGTAATAGCTGTAAATATGGCAACTATTTTTATTAATTTTCTTTTATCCAATTTAATTCACTTCCATTCTTTTTTCACAATTTGTTAGTGCTTAGTTAGAAATTTTTGTTATAATTCACTGTAAAGTCCTAATTTTCTTATTCTATAATTATTTCTATAATAATTACCTTTCTCCTTCTTAAGAAACATCTCTTATAAACTAAAAATCATGAAAAATGCGGTAAGATTTCACTTTCTCCTACCGCATTAATTATAATATAATACTAATATTTTAATCTAATGGAATATCAATAATCTTATTATAGGCTTGAGTATAAGCCATCTTTTCTATACTCAATTCATATTTACTACCTGTTTTAGGAAAATGCATTGTTCTTGTATGCATGATTGTTCCATCCTCTAGCTTTTTAAGATCACTACTAGTTGTTTCTTTAAGATTTATTCTTTCTCCATCTACTATAAGAACTACTCTAGTTAGTACAACATCTTCACTCGTAGTAAAAGTAACGTATGTGCTTCTATCTGATTCGTATACCTTATTTATCTCTATTTTCTGCCCCAAGACTTCAATTTCCTGATTTTCTAAATCTTCATTAATATCAACCTTCTTGTTTACATCCCTATCTACAGAAAAGCTAACTATATTTAATTGAACTGAGGTTAAATCATATGGCAATGCATCGTATTCGCTATGAAACCTAATTCCTTTCATATCTGTGCTCATTCCTCCTCCTTGAGGCTCCACGTCCTGTCCATTAGCTATCAATTTTACATCTACATTATTAGGGCGAAGTCTTTCACCAAGCATTTGATCCTTTGCAAGCTCAATAATGTTTTGTATTTTTCCATGTAGTACAGTTTTTGTAGGGGATGCTACAATTGACTCTATATAAATTTTTGTATCTCCTGCCTCTATTGTTTTATTGATTCTTTGCTTAAGAGTATGGCCCATTGCCTTGCTTGGATCTATTCTAAAGCTAATCTCTCCTCTTTCACTATTATTCTTATCAAATAAAGTAAGTTCAAATTTCAGTGTTTTCTCAAATGCAGAAGGCTTTTCGAAACTATGAACCCATTTTATTTCTGTTTTTTCATTGTTGATTTCTCCCTGTCCACTCTCTGGGTTATATTCTCTGATAAACCCTTTCATAGACATACCAATATGATTTATCTCATCAACTGCTCCATTAGGGTCCTTTACTGTGTAAAAGGCTAAAAGCTGATTTTCGTCGACCATTATTCCATCTAGAGTTACAGTTAAACCATTTTTAAAGGTATAGCTTTTTCCAATGGGTTGCCCCTTACCTAATTCATTTAATTGTTTCAAAGTACCATTCATTACACTATCATATCCAAGTAGCTTTTTTCCATAATATGCTAGAGCATTAAAGTTATATCCTATTAGTAGAAATACAATGCAGGCTGCTGCAACTACTGGCTTCCAATTTTTCTTCTTTACTCTAATTGACGAACTGCTTTCTAAAGCTTTATATAGTCTTGATTCTAACTCATCTGGCACCTCTATACTATCTATGTCTTTCTTTTCCTCGGCTAATATTCTTTCAACTTCTTTCATAGCCATCACCTCCAAGACTTTCCTTCAAATTTTTGAGACCTATAGAAATACGTGACTTTACTGTTCCAAGGGGTATTTTTAATATATCTGATATGGTCTGATAATCTAAATCTAGAAAATATCTAAGCTTAATAACCTCTTGGTGCTTCTCATTAAGTCTTGATAAATGCTCCTCAACCATAATTTGCTCTTCCTTTATGCTCAACTCACCCTCACAGCCCTGTTGTTCAACAGTGTCTAACAGCACTACCTTGCCTTTTTCCTTTATGAGCTTTCTACAGCAGTTTACTAAAATAGTCTTACTCCAGCTATAAAAAGATTCTGCTTTTTTAAGTTGGTGAATTTTCTCATGTAAAATCATAATCATGTCAGACATTGCATCTAATGAATCGTCTTTATTTTTCATATATATAAAGGCTAATTTATAATAATCCTGCTTTTTTTCCATAATTAACTGGACCAATGCATCCTTATCACCTTTTTTTGCTTTTTTCACTAGTAATTCTACGTCCACCTTAACACCTTCTTTCATATATAAGAGTATATCATTATAGAAAAAGTTCACTCTATTATTCAATTTTTAATAAAAAATAATAAGAACCCTAATAAGGATTCTTTATCAAGTTTACACCTATAAAAAATTAATGATTTACAACACAAGTTTAAATACTTATGCTTTAAATCTTTAACTAATTTAACTAATGCCATTAGAGTCATAAAGCTTATTACAATCTTCCATATCAACACCTCAATAATCTCTATTCCATAAAGTCATACAATAACTCCAACTTTTTCATATTATAACATTTACTATTGTTCTATATATTGCTAAAAATTCCTTTAAAATCATAAGAGTTTTGAAATATTGATTTTTATTAGTAAATTTAGACATTAAATAAAACAGCTTGAACTATTAATCAAGCTGTCTATTATATAAACTTATATGTTAAAGTAATTTTAATAACTAAAACGCTCTGCATCCTGTATTTCCTGGGAAATACTCCATGCGCTGTTCTTTTCAATCTTGTTTCAATTAATGCAAAACATTAACACATTCTATATTTTATACCCTGATAGCTTTTCCTTTTTTTTAACTCCATATCAATCTCAGATAATACTCTTAGTTTGTCTAAACTCCATAGTGGCTCTACTAATAATGCTCTTTTCCCATCTCCAGTTAACCTGTGAATAACCATCTCTGGGGACAGTTGCTCTATGCTGTCTACTATCAAGGATATATATTCATCACGAGACAATATGTGAAACGGTGAATTTTTATAGTATTCATGAAGATCAGTTCCTTTTTGTATATATAACAAATGAAACTTTACTCCCCAAGTGTTTGTATCAGCCACATATTTTACAGAAGATAATATACCTTCTCTAGTTTCATTAGGTAGTCCAAATATTAGGTGAGTTACCACCTTTATATTCCTTTTGCCTAGCTGCCTTATAGCTTCATCATAACAGTCTAGAGGGTAACCCCTTCGTATTAATTTTGCAGTTCTCTCATGAATAGTTTGTAGCCCAAGCTCAACCCAAAGAAAAGTCTTTTTATTAATCTCTTCTAGTAAATCCAATACCTTTTCAGATAGGCAGTCTGGTCTTGTGGCGATAGCAAGTCCTACTATTCCTTCCTGAGAAATGGCTAAATAATATTTTTCTTTTAGATCTTCATAGCTAGAATAAGTGTTAGTGAAGTTTTGAAAGTAAGCAATATACTTCCCACTATCCCACTTTTTAGATAAAAGCTGTTTTTGGCTTTCTATTTGCTTAGTTATATCTAAACATCTAGAAGCTGCAAACTCTCCTGATCCTTCTTCTCCACAAAAAATACAACCTCTATAACCTAGTGTTCCATCTCGATTGGGACAAGTAAAGCCTCCATCTAAGGATAGCTTAATTATCTTAGAGTTAAATATTCTTTTCATTTCAAAGTTGAAGGATCTGTATCTTTTATCTCCCCACATCATATTATCACTGCCTTTAGTTATCTTAAGTATTTTTTTATTTCCTCTGAAGATATTGCTTTTCCAACTACTTTAACTTCTTCATCAACTACAAGTGTTGGTGTTTGCATAACACCATAGGCTACCATTTCTCTTATATCTGTTACCTTCTCAATAGTGGCATCTATGCCTAGCTCTTTTACTGCATGTTTTACGTTTACCTCTAGCTTGTCGCATTTTGAGCATCCAGTTCCTAAAATTTTAATTATCATCTAACTTACCTCCTTATACTCTACATGATTCAAGATATTTTTCTGCATGTCTACTTTTATCAATATCCTTTTTTAAGGTTTCATAATTATCTTTATTATCTACAATGTTCTTAAGTATATCCATTAAGACTTTATCATGAATATTTAAGTCGTAAAAAATGAATTGCTCTTGGCGCTCATCTTTTACAAGTCCCATATCCCTGAGCTTTGCAAGATGCTTTGACACCTTAGGCTGTGACTCTTCCATTATTCCACACATTTCACATACACATAGTTCTTTATGATATAGTAAAACTAAAATCCTCAATCTTGTATCATCCGAAAGCATTTTGAAAAAATTAATTAGCTTATCAATAATTATCACTTCCTTTCTAATTTGACAAACTTCTTTATCGTAGCTTCATCTCTTTTCCCACTATTTCTTCCCAAGCACTAAATATAGGTCTAATAATTTGAGGTCCTATTTTAGATATTATTACTAGCTGAGAGTCTGGTTCTTCTTTATCCGTAGCTTTATAATCTATTCTCTTGCCAACTACATCAACTTGATTCCATCCATCTTCAAGCTTGAAGAAACCTTTTATCCTATAGCTATCCTTTTTAATGGTGTCAATAAACTGAGTAAGCTTTTCTTTAGTTATTTCACCATTATATGTTAGAGTTAGTGTCTTAGGTTTATTTTCTGGAGAATTTGTAGTGTCTTCAGTACCTACCCAATCATCCTCCATAAGATTTTTTTCTAAAAAGTTATAGTCCAGTCTTCCATTTATGGCAATTTGTATTTCTGCTTTATCATTTATCTCTCTAATTTTGCTTTTAACTTTATTTAAGGTTTCTTCATCTATTAGATCAACTTTGCTTATAACCACTAGGTGACAAAATTTAAGCTGTCTCTCTACTGTTTCAATATCTTCTATTTGTTCTAAGAAGTTTACACCATCAACTATGCAAATAGCCCCACTATAGTCGTATGCATCTCCCTTTGCGATTTGTACAGCATCTAAAAACTCTCCTATATTTGATGGGTCTGCTAATCCAGAGCTTTCAACAAAAACATACTCCATATTACGGTCTGCCATTTCTATAAGTGCCGATACGAAAGAAAGCTGCAGGCATGAGCAAAATATAGAACCTCTATTTATTTCTATAAGCTCCATATCATCCTTTTTGATAATAGTTCCATCTATGCCAACTTTTCCAAATTCATTCATTATGACTCCTACTCTTCTATCTGTTAAATCATTAAGTACATTAGTTAAAAATGTTGTTTTTCCTGATCCTAAAAAACCTGTAAGTAGGTATAGCTTTGTTTTATTTTCCATTTATGACTCCTCCTTAATAGTAAAAGTTTAATAATAAGCGACTAATTGCTTAGTCTAATCTAAAGCATACTCGTTCCAATCTCGAACATGAATATGACAGTATACTACAGTTCACATGTTTATATGCGTATATGGGTATATAAACATGATATTCTTTCTTGTGCATATTGTCAACGTTTTAACTAATAATTTAAGAATTATTAATCAAAAAAACAGTAAATCCTAGACTATAAGCCTAGGATTTTTGAAACTATTGTTGCCCTTTTTTAACCCAAGATGCAACTTCTAATGTACGCTTTGTTTGATGCTTAACTGCATCTTTTACGTCTTCAACCATATTACCTTCTCCATCTATAGTTACTGATGTTCCATAAGGATTTCCGCCTGACTTAAATGCAGAACTGTCGGTGAACCCAGGAGGAACTATTATGGCTCCCCAGTGCATCATAGATGTATATATTGCATGTACTGTAGCCTCTTGACCACCATGAGAATTTTGTGCTGATGACATTGCTGATACTACTTTATTTGTTAATTTACCCTGAGCCCATAGCCCGCCTTGTAAATCCATAAACTGTTTGATTTGAGAGGCTACGTTACCAAAACGTGTAGGTGAGCTGATTATTACTGCATCTGCCCATTCTAAATCCTCTGATGAAGCTACTGGCACATCCTTTGTCTCTTCTACATGAGCTTTCCATATTGGATTTCTTTCTATTGCTGATTCTAGTGCTAGCTCCTGTACCTTAAGTACTCTAACTTCTGCCCCTGCTTCCTTTGCTGCCTCCTCTGCCCATTTTGCCAATTTATAGTTGCTACCTGTCATACTATAGTAAATAACTGCTAATTTAACTTTTTCCATTATGTTTCTCCTTTCAATAAAATGTTTATTATTATTCAAATTATTGTCTTAACTTGTTAATTATAATATACCCTCTAATAATATTATTTAATCAAATATACTCCTAGGGAGTATATTTTTTCCCCATGTTCAATATTGAACTTAGACTATGATCAACAAGTACAAAAAAAAGCACCTACCTATAAACTGTAGATGCTTTTAAAGCTTAATCATACTACTTTATCCTATTTTACCCCATGCTCCTTGAAGCTACTAAATCTATTTCAGTTCCCAATATATTTTTTATAATAACCTGCCCAACCTTTATCGGTGCTTCGATTTCAAGTGAATTTATTAATTCCATACATTTGAAGTTCATATCCTTTGGTATAGCGCCATTAGTCTTTACAGGCAGTCTCTTTAGATGTGCATTGTTTATTTTAACAGTTGATGTAATTACCCTAGTAGGATTTGTCATCTCCAGTATTCCGTAGCGCTCTCCTCTTTTACACTGGTTCCCAGTTACTACATAACCATCGGGACTTGAAGTATCTTTTGATATAGTTAATCGGCATCCAATTGGACAGACTATGCAAATAGTTTCCATACTATTGTCCCTCCTTTTCTATTTCTACAACTAAAGTTTCTGCGACAGTATCTTTTAGGAGGTTAATATCTATATTTACTCTCTCCATTTCTCCTGGAGTGAGGGTTCTCTTCTTAATCCTTCTAATTACTTCTTCACCTAGCTTCACATTCAATGTTTCATTAGAATATACGTCATCTGATCTCATAAAAAGAGTTATTGAATTGTCTATATTTTCTAGTCTTATTGCCTGAGGTACTATATATCTAATCCCTTTTCCTGCTTTGGTTTGAATAACTCTTTCTGACTTACTAAAGCCTTCTAAGACATATTTGGCTGCATTTTTACCTGCTCTGCGTCCTTCCTCACTTACGTAATCAACCAGGTCATGAACATGAACTACATTACCGCATGCAAAGATTCCTTCTATAGTTGTCTCCATAAATTCATTAACTATAGGACCACCTGTTATATTATCAAGCTTTAGATTTGCACTCTTTGAAAGCTCATTCTCAGGTATTAAGCCTACAGATAATAATAATGTATCACATTCATAATATTTTTCTGTGCCTGGAATAGGTCTATTATCTTCATCTACCTCTGATAATTCTATTCCATCAATTCTGTCTTTTCCATCAATTCTTGTGATAGTATGGCTTAATAATAATGGTATGTTATAATCATGAAGACATTGAACGATATTTCTCGTAAGCCCTCCTGAATAAGGCATAAGCTCCGCTACTCCTATGACTTCTGCTCCTTCTAGTGTGAGCCTCCTTGCCATTATGAGTCCAATATCCCCTGAACCTAGTATAAATATTTTCTTGCCCACCATGTAGCCTTCCATATTTATATATCTTTGGGCTGTTCCTGCTGTAAATATACCTGCGGGTCTTGTTCCAGGAATGTTTATGGCTCCTCTAGTTCGTTCTCTACAGCCCATAGAAAGTATTATTGATTTTGCTATTATATTGATTAGCCCATTCTTTGAGTTTACTGCGCTTATAATCTTATCCTCTGTAATGTTAAGAACCTTTGTATCAATCTTGTATTCAATATTAAGCTCTTTTACTTGATCAATAAACCTTTCAGCATATTCAGGACCAGTTAATTCTTCTTTAAATTCATGAAGACCAAATCCATTATGAATACACTGTTGAAGTATGCCCCCAAGTTCTCTGTCTCTTTCTATTATAAGAATATTATCTACTCCACTCTTTTTAGCTTCTACTGCTGCTGCTAACCCTGCTGGACCTCCTCCTATAACTACAATATCATAGTCCACTCCATCACCCCCTTATTGCTCTCCTTTATTTGTTTTACCAGTCAATATATATGAATCTTCTCTATCCTTCACTATTTCATCCATATCCTTGTTAAGCTCTCTAGCTAATATCTCAACTACTCTAGGTCCGCAAAAACCTCCTTGACATCTCCCTGTTCCAGGTCTAGCTCTTCTCTTAACTCCATCTACTGTAGTTGCACCTGCATTTCTATGTATAATATCTACTATTTCTCCTTCTGTGACGCTTTCACATCTGCATATTATCCTTCCGAAACGAGGATCTTTTTTTATGAGCTCAGCTTTTTCTTCGTCACTAAGCTTGTCAAATCTAACGACTCTTCTTCTCCTTGGATTAAAGTTTTCCTTTTCTTTAAGTCCTCCCGCTATATCTTTCATTATGTCAACTACATATTCTGCTATAGCTGGTGATGAGGATAGTCCCGGTGATTTAATACCTGCAACATTAATGAATCCCTTTGCATCCTTTGCTTCTCTAATAATAAAATCTCCAGTACTTACCTCTGATCTTAGTCCTGAGTATGTAGTTATTACTTTATTTACAGGAACTGTATAAGCTGACCTTCTAGCAACTTCTTTTATGTATTCTAGGTTTTCTGCAACAGTTGCTGTGTCATCTTTATCTTCTATATCTTCTGCATCAGGCCCTAATAACAGATTGCCATGGATTGTTGGTGTCACTAATATACCTTTTCCAACCTTTGAAGGACATTGGAATACTACTGTATTTACAAAGTCTCCAACGCTTTTATCCAGTACAAAATATTGCCCTTTTCTAGGAGTTATCACAAAGGATTCACTAGATACCATATTATTTATTTTATCTGCATATACACCTGCACAGTTTATTACATATTTGGTATCTATCTCACCTTTATTTGTAATTATCTTGTAGCCTACTTCAGTTTTCTTAATATCTTGAACCTCGTTATTTAATAGAATCTCTATTCCGTTATCCGCTGCATTTTCTGCTAATGCTATAGTTAGCTCCCATGGACTAAGAATTCCACAGGTAGGTGCATACAAGGCCCCTTTTATTGTGTCACTTAGATTAGGCTCCATTTCTCTTACCTTGTCTCCGTCAATTATCTCTAAGTCTTCAATGTTATTCTCTTTTCCACGTTTATATAAGTCTTTAATGGTCTCCATATCTGCATCATCAAAGCCTATAACGAATGAGCCGATTCTTTCAAACTCAACGTCTAGCTCTTCACATATTTTATCGAACATAGGATTACCTAATGAATTGAACCTTGCCATATTAGTTCCAGGCTTAGCATCATATCCAGCGTGTATTATTGCACTGTTAGCTTTTGACGATCCATTGGACACATCATTTTCCTTATCTAGCAAAGTTATGTTAAGTTCATATCTAGAAAGCTCCCTTGCAATAAATGCTCCTATTACACCAGCTCCTATTATTGCAACATCATACATATATAAATCCCCCCTTTTTCTAAAATCCAGCAAATGCTGATATAATAGAAACACACACTCACGGTTTCGGTTGCGAATAATTCTATAGCTCATTCCGGTAAAAAATCCTACAACTTGCAAACTCGCTACGCTCAAACAGTGCAAGTTGCTTGACGGATTTTTCACCTACATTCACTAAGAATTATAGTCGCGCCCTGCAAATGTTCGCTTAGTGTTTCTATTATATCAGCTAAAAAAGCCGCACAAATCTACCCTATTCATCATAGGTGTAGACTGTACGGCTCTCTTGCTCTAGTCTTAAATATTATTATCTTTTATTGATAGCCTTAAACAAGAAGTAATCGCCTAGACCTATGCTTCTTCCCACTTAAGTGCTCTACCTACTGCCTTCTTCCATCCATCATATAATTTAGCTTTCTTATCTTCGTCCATTTCAGGATTGAATTCTCTATCTACGTTCCACTTCTTAGCTATTTCTTCTTTGCTTTCCCAGAATTCAACTGCTAGACCTGCTAGGTATGCAGCTCCAAGAGCTGTTGTCTCTATAACCTCTGGTCTATGAACAGGAACACCAAGAATATCCGATTGGAATTGCATCAAGAAATTGTTAGCTACTGCTCCACCGTCTACCTTAAGAGCTTGAAGATCTATACCAGAATCCTCTTGCATAGCTTCTAGAACGTCTCTAGTTTGATAGCAAATGGACTCTAAAGCTGCTCTAATAATATGATTTCTGTTTGCTCCTCTAGTTAGGCCTACAATAGTTCCTCTTGCATACATATCCCAGTATGGAGCTCCCAATCCAACAAATGCTGGTACTAAATAAACTCCATTATTATCTTCTACTTTTGTTGCAAAGTATTCGCTATCCTTTGCACTATCTATTAGCTTTAATTCATCTCTTAGCCATTGAACTACTGCGCCAGCAATGAATATACTTCCTTCTAGTGCATACTCAACTTTTCCGTCTACTCCCCATGCTATTGTAGTAAGAAGACCGTTCTTAGATGGAACCATTTCTTCTCCTGTATTCATTAGCATGAAGCATCCAGTACCATAAGTGTTCTTAGCCATACCTGGCTCAAAGCAAGCCTGACCAAATAATGCAGCCTGCTGGTCTCCTGCTATACCAGCTATTGGTATCATAGCTCCACCAAAGGTTGCCTCGTCTGTATAGCCATAGATTTCACTTGATGGTCTAGCTTCTGGAAGCATTGATTTAGGAATATTTAATTCCTCAAGAATTTTCTCATCCCATTTAAGCTCTTTTATATTATAAAGCATAGTTCTAGAAGCGTTTGAGTAGTCAGTTACATGAACCTTTCCTCTTGTAAGATTCCAGATTAGCCAAGTATCAATATTTCCAAATAACAAGTCGCCATTTTCAGCTTTTTCCCTAGCACCTTCTACATTGTCTAGTATCCATTTTACCTTGGTTCCAGAGAAGTATGCGTCTACAACAAGACCTGTATTTTCTCTAATATAATCTTCAAGTCCTCTTGCTTTTAAAGCATCGCATATGGAAGCAGTTCTTCTGCATTGCCATACTATTGCGTTATATACTGGCTTTCCAGTATTCTTATCCCAAACAACTGTAGTTTCTCTTTGATTTGTAATACCTATAGCAGCAACCTCATCAGGTCTAACTCCTGCAGTTTCTAGAACCTCTCTAGCCACTCCACTTTGAGTTCCCCATATTTCCATTGCATCATGCTCTACCCAGCCAGCTTTTGGGTATATTTGTGTAAATTCTTTTTGAGCAACATTTACTATTTTTCCATCATGGTCAAATAGTACTGCTCTCGAGCTTGTAGTTCCTTGGTCAAAGGCTAATATATATTTCTTTTCCATGTAGTTACCCTCCTTATTTCAGTTTAGTTCTTATATTTCAAATATTCAAGTGTGTTTTTTACAAGAAACAAGATAAAATAAATCCTCCTAAGGTGCCTCCTAATAATGCTACTATATAATTAACAGCACCTTTTCCAAATTTATCTCCACTTACTACTGAAGCTGTAAATAATCCGATTCCAGCTGCCCAAGCCATGTCTATCCATGCACCTGTTTGATAAATCATACCAACACCATGGTTTATAGTCCAAGCAAGACCAACTATAAATCCAGCTGCCATCCATCCTCCAATATTTCCCCAATTTTCACACATTTTTCCCCATAATAATCTAATTAGAAATGGGAATATAAATCCTCCTGCAAATGTTGCTATTGCCAATTTAACTGTCATCCTTAGCCCCCCTTTTTAATATATTTTGAATTTTCAATAAATTTGTTCCAAATCTATCCCTTTATTTTGAAGCTAAATACTTCTCGAGTTTAGCAGCTGTAAAACCGCCTACTATACCACCTATAAGTACTATTATTAAAGTTGGCAATGCATCTACAAATACCTGTCCTCCGTTCATAAATACGTCTCTCATTGTACCTGCCATTCCTATACCTACTGCCATGTCTACAAATGCACCATCATTATTGACTAGTCCTAATGCATGATTCATAAACCACATTGTGCCTATAATAAGAAGTCCTGCAAACCATCCGCCAGCAATTCCATATGCTCCAGCAAATGCTCCCCATACGCTCATAACGAACATACCTGCTATGGCAGTTCCTATAATTGTACCTAAATGTTTCATCATTACACCCCCTTATTTTTTTGTTTATACAACTAGGCTAATACCTAGACTGTACCCCATCACATATACCAAATCTCTTCCTTGCTTGTGGATACACCAATTGCTCCAGACTTTAGATTTTGAATTACATCATCTTTCTCGCTTATTAATCCCCCTGTAATCACTGGAATCCTAGTCTCGCTATGTATTAGCTTAGTTACTCTAGGCATTATTCCAGGTAGTATTTCAATGGCATCTGGTCTAGTGCTTCTAATTGACTTTATGCCAGTATCTAAGGATAGAGAGTCTAAAACAAATAGCCTTTGTATTGTAAAAATATTCATTTCCTTTGCAGCCTTTACTATGTTTCCTCTTGTGGTAATTATTCCATCTGGACCTATGTTTTCATTAATAAACCTTAGGGATATAACATCTTTTGAAAAGCCTTCCATTAAATCTATGTGAACATAAATAAGCTTGTGATTTTCTTTTACTCTTTCTACAATGCTTTTTATGTTAAATATGTCTCCAGCTAATAAAAATATTATTTTACAAGGTGAGTTAACAGCAGCCTCTGCTTTATCTATGTCATTTATAGCTGCAATTATTGGATTGTTAATGATGTTGCTAAAAAAAACATCCCCCATTTAACACACCCCTTTATATGTATGGATTGTCAAATATGTTGGTAATAAACATCTAGCTAACTGCTAACTTTATTCATATATTTTGCTTCCGTCCCAGCCCTTGTTATGTCCTCCAAATCATTTGAAATACATACCTGTATAGCCGCTGCCAAGCTACCTTCAACTATAGGTGCATCTAGTATAATAGTCTTTTCCCTTATTTTCTCTGGCAGCATCTCTATTGCCATTTCTGAACTCATTATAGAACTTCCCATATCTGCCAATATAACTACTCCATCACCACTATTGGCTTCTTCAATGACTTCCATTATTAGAGTTGCATCTGTCCCCAATCTCCCATCTCTAGTGCCACCAGCAGATATTATCTTTATGTCATCTCTTGCCATTTCCTTGCATAACTCTACTATTCCAGTAGATATTTTATTGCTATGGGATACTACGACTATTCCAATCATCTTAGAGCCTCCTACTTCCCAAGAAAGTCAATAATTGCTTTCATGAAGCTAGGTAAATCTCTAGGAGTTCTAGATGTTATCATGTTTCTATCTACAACTACTACGTCATCTACATAAGTAGCACCAGCGTTTTCTATGTCGTCGATTATTGCATTCACGCAAGTCATTTTATAGCCTTTGACTACCTTAGCTGATATGAACACCCAGCCACCATGACAAATTGTAGCCAATAGCTTCCCTTCATCTGCAAAATCTTTGACTAATTTCAGTATTCCAGGGTATCTCCTCAATTTATCTGGCGCCCAGCCTCCTGGCACGACAATTCCATCATAATCCTTTGATGTAATAGCATCATAATCTAAATCTACCTGCACTGTAGTCCCATATTTTCCCGTATATTTCTTTTGGCTTCCACTGCCTACTATGTCAACATGGTATCCTTCTTCCCTCAACCTTATAGCTGGGTACCAAAGCTCTAAATCTTCATAACCTTCCTCTGCTAAAACAACAATCTTCTTGTTCTTTTGTTCCATACTAATTAACCTCCTTTAGTGTATCTTTTATGACCTTTAAAATGATATAGCTAGATGTAGCCCCAGGATCTTGATGCCCTATGCTTCTCTCTCCTATATAACTAGCCCTGCCCTTTCTTGCAATAATAGTTTTTGTGTATTCTACACCTTCCTTTGCAGCTGTTACGGCTTTCTCAAAAGCTATAATTATTTCTTCTCCATTTTCCAAAGATTCCTTGAGCACTTCATATGCAGGAATTAATGCGTCAAGCATTGTTTTGTCTCCCTTATCAGACTTCCCTCTACTTTTGATTCCTTGTATAACTTCGAATAGCATTTGTACTGTATCATTTCTATCTATGTACATCTTTCCATTAACAACTGAAGCTGCTTTTAAGAAAGCTGTGCCATATAATGGCCCTGAAGCTCCTCCTACAGTAGATATTAATGTCATAGCTACTGTTTTTAATATAATGCCACAATCTTTATCTCTCACTCCATCGAGCTTATTAAGCACTGCTGAAAATCCCTTGCTCATGTTTATTCCATGGTCAGAATCCCCTATTGCAGTATCTAAGTCTGTAAGGAATTCTTTGTTCTCTTTTATTGCTTCTCCTATGTTGTTGATCATTGTTAAGAGTGCATCTGGCGTAATCATAGTTAATTCCCCCGTGAACAATAGTTGAACAGTGGTTGAACAATAGTTAAACAGTAGTTGAGCAATAGTTAAACAATCGTTAAACTATCGTTACACTATCGCTAAACTACGTTACACTATCTTTAATCAGCTTTACATGTCTATAATTGTTTAAATGCTGGTGTATCAGCACTTGCATCTAAAAGCTCTCTTAATTCATCATCTAGCCTAAGTACTGTTATTGATGCACCTGCCATTTCAAGAGATGTCATGAAATTGCCTACGAGAGTCTTATATACTTTTATTTCTTTTTCATTTAACTTCTTGTGGACTTCTCTATTGACTATATAAAGCTCCATTAGTGGTGTGCCGCCTAAGCCGTTAATCATGACAGCTACTTCCTCATCTTCCTTTAATTCAATGTCACCTAGTATTTTTTCTAGTAGATGATCTGCTATTTCATCTGCTGATTGTATCTTTTCCTTATGAGTTCCTGGCTCACCGTGTATACCTAGGCCTACTTCCATTTCATCTTCGCCTATTTCAAAACTAGGTTTGCCTACTGCTGGAACTATACACGGAGTTAAGGACATTCCCATGGATCTAACATTTTTAATAACTTTTTCAGCAATTCTTTTAACTTCACTTAGTTCTAGACCCTTTTCAGCAGCTGCACCAACTATTTTATGAATAAATACAGTTCCAGCAATTCCTCTTCTTCCTGTGGTATATGTGCTATTTTCAACTGCTACGTCATCGTCTACTACAACATTTTCAACAGTTATGCCCTCTGCTATTGCCATTTCTGCAGCCATTTCGAAGTTCATAATGTCTCCAGTGTAGTTTTTAATGATTAATAGTACTCCTACGCCTCCATCAACGGCCTTTATAGCTTCAAAAACCTGATCTGGTGTAGGTGATGTAAATACTTCACCAGCTACTGCTCCGTCTAACATGCCTGTTCCTACATATCCTCCGTGAGATGGCTCATGCCCACTTCCTCCACCACTTACCAAACCTACTTTACCTTTTATTGGTGAATCTTTTCTAACTAGTACATTGAAACCTTCTACTCTTTTCACATACTCAGGATAAGCTGCAACTATACCTTGAAGCATTTCTTCTACTACGCTTTCTCTGTCATTAATAATCTTCTTCACTACATCACTTCCTTTCAATAATTAAATTTACTAATAAAAACGCCTTTCTTTTAATTTGATTAATTTCCTAAGCCTTCACATAGCTTATAAATTCAGACTCTATGTTGTATTACATATATATTTTTAAGAACTTAAATTATGACAAGCCTTATAACTTTTTTGTTATGCAAAAAACCGCACTTATCTAGCCTTATGTTTTCATAAGTTAGATAGCGCGGTTCTCCAAATCTCCATTAAATATTTAATTAATATTATCTGTCCATTTGCTTATACTATAAATATGCCTCTCGTTCTAATTATATGCACAAGCCTTCAAATTTTTTATATATTATAGTTTCCTTAATAAAATAAACATTTTAAGCTGTTTCAGTGTGACTTCTCTTTCTTCTAGCATAGATTCTCTTCTAAAAAACCCAACACTTGACTGAGAGCCTCTATTGTTGCAAGTTTTTTCATATCATTATCAAATAAATGTCCTTCATTCTTAACAGTTATTAGCTTGTTATTTATTCCATATTCCTCTAACTTTTCTGCCATCTTAACCGATTGTTCATATGGCACATCAGTGTCCTTATCTCCGTGAATCAAAAGAGTAGGTGGAAAATCTGAACTTACATTATATATTGGACAAAAAGGTATTATCTTTTCTTTTTGAAATAATGTGTGATACCCACTTACTTCTTTTGTCCATATCCCTTTTTGTCTACAATATAAATAATATATAAATCTTTCTCTAAAACCCTGTGTTATAGCTTCATTGTTTATTACACCATAGGCTTCTTCTCTGGTAACTAAGGGCATTTTGCAGTAATACTCACTAGGCATACCATACCATTCTGCAAGTATGTCTCCATATCCGTAGAAAGATACTATTGAACTAGGTTTTTCTTCAAAAGTTCCAGAAAGTAAACCCAAATAAGCTCCAGCAGAACTTCCTACTACTACAATTTTATTGGGATTGATATTCAGTAAAACTGGTCCCTTTTCATCTAGCATATTATATGCCGAAAAAATTGTAAAGGTGGTATATTTTATGTATCCTACTTTTAATTGTATTAGTAAATCATCAGTTAATTTGATAAACAATTTCCGCATGCCATGGGGATAACATGCTGCTTGGGCAAGGATCGCTATCATAAGTACAGTCTTTAGCTTGCAGATGAGGACTTTGTTATAAAAAGACTTCTACGAAATCTACTTGACTTCGCATATGCCCTAAGACATTTCTATGGAGATATGATTGCGTCTAGATTTGGTCAGTTGCTAACAGAACATCTTACTATAGCAGCTTTATTGGTTGAGATGAAATTTGATTTTTAAATTGAGGTATGTCTATTATTAATTATGATTTGTCATAACATTAGAACATTAAGTTAAAATATATGATATAATTATTATTGATAATTTTATATAACTAAAAAATTCTACGAGATTGTGTTCCTACAGGCACTAGCTGCTACGGAAGCAATCCTATAGGGTATAATTGGAAACGATTATGCCTCCCTTTTGGAAAGTAGATAACTAATAAGCCAATCAATTCTTAATGGTTGACTCTGTATGTTACGGTTTCTAAAAGGAAGCCGTTTTTTTATTGCGGCTCTATATATTATTATACTAACTTTAAGGAGGAGTTTACTATGAGAAAAGAAACAAAATTATTCTCAACAATCAGTTTATTAATTGCTTTTTTAATGATGTTTTCAGTAATTTCTTTTGCTGACTCTACAGAAGGTGTTAAAGAAACTGAACAACCTCAATTCAATGAATGGGTACATAAGGGATGGTCACGTCTATACGAAAATGATACGTTTAATCCTGACAAAGCACTATCCAGAGTAGAATTTGTAGCTTTGATTAATAGCTTGTTTAATTTTAAAGAAACTGCAGCTATAAATTTTACTGATATACCAGAACAAGCTAACTATTACAAAGAAGTAGCTAAAGCTTTTAAAGCAGAATATGTTGTTGGAAAAGGTAACGACGTTTTTAGTCCTGATGCAGAAATTACTAAGGCAGAAGCTTATATGATGTTAGCAAGAGCATTAAAGTTAAATGTACAACAGGAAGCAGACAAGCTTTTACAGTTTAATGACTCTAAAGAAGTGCCAAAATGGGCAATAGGTGCTGTCGAAGCCTTATCCCAAAAGGGTTGGATAAATGATAAAAATAAAGTAAAACCTCTAGATAAAGTATTAGGTTCTGAAGCAGTTGTATTATTAGAAAAAGCTGTTGCCTCTAAGCCTGAAGAAGCCACAAAAGATGCTGAAGAAAGCATAACAAGCGAAGAGCCTTCTAAAGGTAATGGAAAATCTCCACTTTCATTTAAAGGAGCTTATTTTACATCAATTGTAGATAATAAATCCGTAGATTTAGCTAAGTTAGATGAAGGACTAAAAAACAATGAAAATATTATTATTAAATTAGAATTTGATCGTGGTATTGTCCGTGATAATTGGGAAAATAATCAGAAACAAATATTGCTTAAAGATAATGACGATCAAGAAGTATTAAATGAAGTATTTAGAATTAATGGTGTAGATAATGAAAAATCATATATATTTATTAAACCACTAACTGCTCTTGAAGCAGGTAAAAACTATAAAATTATTATGAGCAAGGATTTAAAAGCTAACAATGGTAGTTCCCTTGGTGAAGAAATAGTGGTTACTTTTTCAGTTCAGTAAAATACAGGGGGAGCTTGCTTCCCCTGTATTTTTATCATTATTAACTAGATAGGAGGCAAAAATGAAAAACAATAGACAATTTTATAAGATAATTATGCTTGTTTCAATACTCTTCTTTGTATCTATTGTCTCAGTTTATTCCAGCGAAGACGGAAAATCTATCCATTTAGACCTAGTAGAATCTATTCCTTCTAATGGAGAAGAATCAGTGGACAATGATGTACTCATACACCTTTTATTTAATAAGAATGTAGTTAATATGTCTGTTAAAGATAACAACGCAAATTGCTTTAAGCTACTAGATGAAAATCAAGAAGAAGTACCTATTGAAATTCTTTTTCCTGATGATCAAATAGAGCCTGAACGAAAAAGACAAATAGATATAAAACCAATAGATACCTTAGAAGAAAATAAATCTTATACCCTAGAAATCTCTTCAGAACTCAAGTCTAAAAATGGCATGTCCTTAGATAAAGTAGTTACTATTTCCTTTACTACTAAGGCATTAGAAGACAATACTTCCAGTACTTCTTCTGAAGATATTGAAAATGATAATATCAGTTCTACTGTGATAGCTTCCGAAGAAAAAGAGTCTCTTAATAAAGAGAATATAAGTGAAAATTCTTCTGATGAAGCAGCAAAGCAAAATGAAGCTTCAGATACCGAATCAGAAGAAAATAATAAAGATAGTAATGAAGAAAATACCAAAGATAATTCTAATGAGAAAAAATCAGAAAATAGTTCTAATGAAGATAATAACATTACTATAGAAAAAGAAGATTCAAATAATAATCCTTCTGACAATCTAGAAGATTCAAAGGAAGAACCTAGCATTAATACAGTATATTTACTTCTACCTATAGTAGCCCTTGGAATTGTATTAGCAATAGCAAAGGTGAAATCTAAAAAGAGGAATTCATAATGAAAAATAAATTAATTAATTTATTCATTTTTTTATCTCCATTTATATTAATTATCTTAACTCTTTTTATAGGTAGATATCCTATTCCCCTAAAAAATATAATATCTGTGCTTATTGATCCTCTTCTTAATAATCAATCTAGCTTACCTGAGCCCTTTTATACAATAGTCTGGCACATTCGTATGCCTAGAGCTATTGTAGCTGCATTAGTAGGAGCATCCCTAGCAGTTAGTGGAGCTGCCTTTCAGGGGCTTTTCCGTAACCCCCTAGTAAATTCTGGGCTACTTGGAGTAAGCTCTGGTGCTGGCTTTGGTGCTGCACTAGCTATAATATTATTCAACCAATCTTCTTTCTTTGTGTATATTTTTGCATTTTTATTTGGGGGATTAGCTGTATTGTTAAGCTATTTTATAGGACGAATTTACAAAACTACTCCCACTATAATGCTAGTACTAGGAGGAGTTGTAGTATCTTCAATATTTTCTTCTCTTATTTCTTTTGTAAAATACGTAGCAGATCCATATAATCAGCTGCCAGCAATAACCTTTTGGCTAATGGGTAGTTTTGCCTCTGCTAGGTATAAGGAATTAATAATAGCTGGAGTCCCAATGATAGTAGGGATATGTGGTCTTATACTTACTCGATGGCGTATAAACGTACTTTCTATGGGAGACCGTGAAGCACAAACATTAGGTATTAATCCAAGCTTTGACAAAGGTATTATTATTACATTTGCAACATTAGCTACTGCAGGAGCAGTTTGCATAAGTGGAACTATTGGATGGGTTGGCTTAATAATACCCCATGTTGGAAGGATGTTAGTAGGAAATGACAATAAAGTTTTGATACCTATCAGCTGTGCTTTAGGTGCTTCCTTCATGGTCATTATTGACAATATAGCCAGAACTCTCACTAGTGGAGAAGTTCCTATTGGTATTCTGACAGCTCTTATAGGGGGGCCTTTCTTTATATATATACTGAAGAAAACTAAAGGGGGAGCTTGGTAAAATGAGTGCATTTGCAATAGAAGTAAAAAATGCTTCCTTTAGATATGGTGAAAAAGAAATCTTTGAAAATATTAGTTTTTCTGTAAAGGCCGGTGAAATTTTTTGTATTCTTGGTCCTAATGGTTGTGGAAAAACTACGTTACTTGACTGTATTCTAGGAATTCTAAAGCTAAATAGCGGAGAAGTATTAATTAATCAGCTTTCTAAAAATAAGCTCAAACAAAAACAGTTAGCTGAGATAATGGCTTATGTCCCTCAAATACATGAAAGAACTTTTCCCTATACAGTAGAAGAAATAGTGTTAATGGGTCGTGCCCACAAAACAGACTTGTTCTCTTCTCCTACAAAAAAAGATAAAGAAATTGCTATGGAAGCCATGAAAAAGGTAGGCATAGAACAGCTATCTAAAAAGCCTTATACACAAATAAGTGGTGGTCAATGTCAACTAGTAATGATTGCTCGAGCTCTTGCTCAGCAGCCTAAGTTAATCATTATGGATGAACCCACCTCTCATCTTGATTTTAAGCATGAACTTATATTATTAGAAACTATAGTAGATTTGATAAAGGAAAAGAACATATCAATAATAATGGCAACTCATTTCCCTAATCAAGCCTACTATTTTGAAAATAACCATATTAACACTACTCTTGCATTAATGAATAATAGCTCCTTTGAAATAATAGGAAGTCCTGAAAAAGTACTTAACGAAGAAAATATCAGAAAAACATATAATGTAAATTCAAAGGTGATCATGTATGAAGTCAATAAAAAGCAAAAAATTAGACAAATTATGCCTTTATCCATTGATAGAAGAGATAGGTATCGATACTAGGAGGAATATTATATGATTTCATTCACTAGAAATAAAAAAACAGTAGCTCTTGTTTGTATATTAATATGTGTGTTCATTCTCCAAGGCTGTACTCCAAGAGAAATAGATAAAAATACTGTGAAAACTGGTACAGATAACAATACATATCCTGTGACTGTTGAAGATTATCTAGGTAGAAAAGTAACTATCTCAGAGCCAGTAAAGCGTATTGCTTGCGGATATGCCTATGTAGGCCATGTTACTACAATGCTTGATAGAGGAGAAGATATAGTAGCTGTAGTAGGTGGTTTGCAAAGAGACAAAATATTAACCTCCTTACATCCTCATATTAAAAACCTACCAGTCCCTTTTAGTGCTGGCGCAATTAATATTGAAGAATTACTGGCATGTAATCCAGATATTATTTTTATTAGGACCGAAGTTGCTCTTAACGAAAGTGAAGTCTCAAAGCTTGATAAAATAAATATACCTTATATAGTTATAGATTTTAATTCTATGGAAGAGCAAATGAAAAGTATTTTAACTATAGGCAAGGCTTTAGGTGCAGAAGAAAAGGCTATTAAATATATAGATTATTATAAAAAAGCTATATATGACACAAAGAAAATTTCTGACACAATTCCAGCAGAAGAAAAAGTAACCCTATATCATTCTGTTAATGAAGCAACACGCACAGATCAAGTAGATAGCTTACCTGCTGATTGGATTAATATAACAGGTGCAATCAATGTATCAGTAGGAGAAAAGCTAAAAACATTAGAAGAAAAGACCTTTGCTAGTTTAGAGCAAATATATTTGTGGGATCCAGACATTATTATTGCAAATGAAATCGGAGTACCTGAATACATCTTAACTAATGAGCAATGGGCTGCTTTAAGAGCAGTTAAAGAAAATAAAGTATATCAAATTCCAAACGGTATTTCTCGTTGGGGTCATCCTGGCTCCCTTGAAACACCCCTTGCAATAATATGGACTGCAAAGCTAATATATCCTCAGTACTTTGAACATATAGATATAATAAAGGAAACAAAAGAATATTATAGTTCGTTTTTTAACCTTGACTTAAGCGATGAAGAAATAAACAGAATATTATTAGGTGAAGGAATGAGAATACCCAAAAATATCAAATAGAAAAGGTGATAGGTATGAAAACTTTAGTGTGTATTGATGATACCGATAATCTAGAAAGCAGAGGAACCGGAAAATTAGCACAATTAATGATAGAGCATATTGAAAAAGAAAAGCTTGGAAATTGTTCATATATATCTAGACATCAGCTGTATGTTCATCCTGATATTCCATATACTTCTCATAATAGCTCCATGTGCTTTATGGTAGAAAATACTAAGGATTTAGCTGATTATTTGATATCTTACGGTTCAGATTTTCTAGTAAAAGAAAGTGCAGAAGGCTCTGACCCTGGACTTTGTGTAGTATCCTTAGAAAAGCTGAAAGACTACGATGCAATAATAGCCTATGGGCAAAGAGCAAAAAAAGAAGTTCTTACTAAAAAGCTTGCCTATGAAACAGCAAAAAGACTTGGTATACATCTTTCCGAGCATGGTGGAACAGGTCAAGGAGTAGTAGGTGCTTTAGCTGGAGTTGGTCTTCGTTTAAGCGGTAATGATGGACGTATTAAAGGAAAAATACATTTTGAAACTGAAAATGGTTTTTTAACTGCTAAGGAAATAAAGAAGCGTTCTAATATAGAGGTAATCCAAAGCTTAGACTATGAAGACATAGATGATAATGAACTGATAAAGCTAGGAGAAAAAGTAAAAGCAGTACTGCTATACAATAAACAGGTGTTACTAGTATATAAAAAATACGATGAAGAGATTCAGAAATATGTATGGCATTCATGTGAAAAAGAACATTATAAAAAATATTAATAAATACTCTTATCTCCTCATTTGTATTGATGTCCGGCTTTTGATTAGTACGAGCATATTATATTCTGTTTATGGTAAGATATAGCATTTTCAATTTTTGTGTGAAATGCTCATATTTAAAAATGCTATAGAAGTTGGTTAAAAAACTTCTATAGCATTTGATTGTCCTTTGGACTTATAATTTTTCTTAACAACAGCTTAAAGTGGGACAAGGTTCATATTTTCCTACCCACTAGTCTCAAACCATCATCTACCACTTTCTTGCAATTCTTTAGTATGTTCATCATGTAATCCCATGAGCTTGCAGATGATAGTAAAAGTTTCTCCTCTTGTTATGTTATTTTTGGGCTTATATGTATTATCTGGATAGCCTACGATTACTTTGCTTTCAAATCCTGCTTTTACACTTTCCTCTGCCCATTTAGAGATTTCATCTTTATCTTCAAAAGTTAATTCTAAACCTGTATCCTCTAGCTTTATTTCATAGGCTCTTGTTAAAACAGCAATCATTTCTTCTCTAGTAATATAATTATTCGCTCTAAACAACTTAAATGGATAGCCCTTGAATATTTTAGCCCTTGTTGTAGCTGTGATATATCCCTTAGCCCAACTTGGAATAGTATCTACATATTCTGTAGTAAATGAACTTTCTTCTGTTAATCCCAATGCCCTACCTATTAATACTGCAGCTTCAGCTCTGGTTATAAGCTTATCAGGAAGAACAGCTTCACGAACATAGATCTCTGGAGCTACTGTACCATTTCTATAATCTTCTATATTCATTGACTCATGAGGAAAACCAACTATAACTTTATGGTTTAGTAAAGTTATTATACAATCATGTGCCCAATGTGCTCCTATTATTTGTACAGGCTCAATTATAGCTTCTTTGTCATCCTTGTAGTCCTTATCATCATTATTATCATTCTCATCTATAATTGGATTTTCGTGAACATTTATATAAATTGGCATGGAGGCTATCACTGATTCTAGTTCTTCTCCTGTTTCTTCAACCATATGTAGCGTATATTTTAAGTCTATGGTTTCCCTTTTTTTTATAATAAAGCTATCCTTACTATCTAATGTAAACCCTCTATAGTTTTCATTATTTTGTTCATATAAAAAGTTTCTGAGACTTGTATAATCTACTAATGTTTTATTAAAGGAAAAAAATATTCCCTTCTCTATTTTGAGCTTAATATTATCTAAGAAAGAATTATAAACATCATTTCTTGGATAATTATTGTCTATTATTAATTCATCCTCTTTAATTCCTAGTCCTAAATTGCTAATCTTTATTTGACCAAATTGATTATTAATTCTAATGACTCCACTAACTCCACCGATTCCCTTTTCCGCATCTTCCACTGTACTTGGATATAGCAAACCATTATCAAATAGACTCCCTTCTTGTACGAAGTCACCATTGCTATTAATAGTAATAATAACATTAGGTTTTTTATCTATATTAGATGCAAAGGTTGACTGAACTAAATTAGTAGCAGCATAACCCACTGCTAATAAAACAACTAGAAATTGCAGTATCCTACTCAATATTTTCTTATTACCTTTCAATCTCTTCACCTCGTCAGTATTACATATACTTATCCACCATTATTGTATCCGTTTAATATTACATTTTCTCCATACATAAGGCTACTTTGTTGTACTACTTTTTAATGATTTAAATAGTACAAAGGAAGTATTATAAATAAAAAGTAGAGTCCTAATGGCTCTACTTTTAGATTAAGATTCTATTTTACTTTCTTCTTTTTTATCTTCTATAGATTTAGACTTAAACTCCTTTATTTTGTCCATAAGCTCTTCTACTTCATTAGATGCTTTCTTGTCTTGTTTCTCAGATTCCCCTGCGTTCAGCATACTATTTAAGTCTAGTATATAGATTTCTTCTTCATTAGTTACATAAAATTTATTTATCTCCTTATAATCAGGCCTATATTTATACATAATAGGCTTACCTACTTCGTCAGCAATCCTTACTAAGTCGTCTATGGATTTAACCATAACCGCACCTTCCAAGGTAACAGCTGGATTACTGTTCAAAGCTACTAGTCTATCTCCATGCTTTTTAAATATTTGTTTTAGAAGCTTCTCGTAAGGATCTTTAACAACTATAATAGCTTCTGTGAAGAATATTAATAAAGCTAATACTATAACTAATACTCCAAGAATGATTCCATAAAACATTACTTGATTTTTATTAACTGGTAATTGAACTTGTTTTGTTTCTTCTATAGCTCCCGGTTTTTCAATATTTGTATTACCACTTATTTGAAACATATTAGTATTAAGCGGTATCACTATACTAGGAGAGATGCTCTCTTCTATTTGATTGTTGTCTATACTTCCTTTGAGATTAATATTCATAATAACGTTTAGGTTAGTTTGACAGTTGATTTTAGTAGCTTCTGTAATTTGTTTAACAAAATCATTGTATTGATCAAGGCTTATATTTATTTCTTCTTTTATAGCTTTAGTTCTATCATTTATATTGAAGTTTTTTTGAGAAACTAATGTATAGTTTTTTTCCCATATGCTCATGACTTGTTCTTTCTCCATGTTAAAACCTTGAACCTTTGCTACTATGTCATATGTTCCTTCTATGTTAACAGCTCTATCCCCACTAAACTCATAGTTAAAGGTAGTCTTTATATAGTCTACGAACTCTGTTAGATAAATCATGCCTTCATCAAGTGAGTTAGTTGGGTATAACATATTTGGTTTTAGAAATATCTTGTAGTTGACAGTGCTTTTATTATTATAGCTGTATAGTGGAATCTTTTGTTCCTCGATGACTGGATAGTTTACTTCTTTGAATAATAAAAAAGAAATAAACCCAACTGATAATACTAAAATAGATATTAAGCCAATCTTAAGCTTTTTATTGATTTTTATCTTCATGCCCAACACTCCCATATTTATAGGTCTTTTGTACTATTTATTCTATAAAATATAAATATTTCCTGCATTTATTGTGCGACAAATTAGGTCGTAATGTTACAAATAATAAGTTAATGATTATTTCTATATTTAGTAGTCATATCTACTTTTAAGACAGCTTATATCTATTAACCGAATTTAATAAAAGCCCCTATGTATTATAGGAGCTTCCAGTATTGGAGTTATTCAATTGCTCTATAAATTATGTTACCATTCTTATAATACTACTTATTAAACTGCTTAAATGAGAATGTTAAATCAAATTGTTGGGATGATAAGTTTTGCAAGTCATTTCCTGTACTATATGGAAGATGATAAATCAAACAATTATTAGATTCAGGATCATATCCAGGGACAGCATTTGCTATAGCCTGCTTGATTTCATCTAGATTTTCAGGTAGATTATGATAATCCGCTCTAGGTACATCAAATAAAATATTGTCTCCTATCTTAATATTCCAACCTTTCATTCCATCTAGTACAGTTTCTAGTTCACTAAGTTTAATATCTATAATTGGTATAAAATTCTCTACCCAGTCTACGTCGCCAAGTATAGGTACTTTTTTCTTTGTCAAATGGGTTACAAAACCGCTTACTCTTAAATTTTCATCAAGCAAGTCATTGGTTTTGCTCAAATCAACTGTTACATCCTCTACTATTGCTGGAATTGTTCCAACATTCTTAGCTCTCAAGTCGTATAGAAAAGTAGTTCCAGGATATAAGCCATCTACAGTTACAGATACTGTATTGGTATCTTGATCCACTTCTGTAAATCCAAAATAATCATCCTCCAAGAGCAAATTATCAAAGCTACCAAAAATAGGATGAATGACATCTGATTGAAATTCAATTGCTAACTTACCTGTTGCTACTACATTATCTATTTGTAATTGTTCTTGCCAAGCCGCATAACCAGCTCCCATCAATATGACTGCAATTACAAGAGAAAGTGTTAAAAGCTTTGTTTTTTTCATCCCCTTACTCTCCTTTTATATTTATTTCTATTATATAATGAGCAGAATTTTTCCTGCTCATTATATATTTTTCCACTTCTTAATTCCATTGATTATAATTTGTTGTTATAGTAAAAGTAGCAGATAAATCTTCATTATAATCCTCTGGTGCATCGTCTCCTACTACCATTGTAACAGTAATAGTACCATCTTCCCCAACTGCTAATTCATCAGCTTCTGCAAAATTAGTTGTTACAGTTAACCATTCTGGTGCATTAGTTACTATAGCATCAGCAGCATGAACTACTGGTATAGTACTATTGTTTTTAACATTAATTGTAGCAACTGCTATTGCACCAGGATAAAGATTAGTTACTGTTATTGTTGCTTGTTGTTCTAATGCCTCTACCTCTTCTGTACGGTTGTTTAAATTATCTGTAGTTACATTTACTGAGCCACTAGTCATATCAACGTCAACGTTACCTGTTGATACCTTATTGGTGATCACTAATGTTTCATTCCATGCTGCATACCCTGCACCCATTAACATTACTGCTACCGCAAGTGCCAATGCTAAAAATTTTGTTCTTTTCATTTTATAACCTCTCCTTTTTTATATGTATTATTTGAGCATTTTTAAAGCCCTTTCACATATGATTATAGACCCCTTATACTTTCATTACTCCATTCAAAAGTGTACTTTTGCCTTATAATTTAGTGGTGATATACTAGTGCGAACGTCCTATATGTCTACTACTTTTGTGCTATACGAATGAGATTCTTCATTTTACTTCGTTTCATTCAGAATGACATGAACCCTGACTTTTTTAATGACATAAAAATAGCAGGATATTAAACCCTGCAATACAATCATATTAAAATTCTATCTCATCTAATGGTATATCTTTATCACTCTTTATTAAAAGTGTAGGCCAGCCTATTTTAGGTACAGTATATACAACTATTCCTTTTATATCCTGTGGCTTTACTAATTCTATATCAACACCTGAGTTGTTATCTCCTTTTGTTCTAAAACTCATACCTTCTTTCTCGTCACTTATAATCTCTATGATTCTGTGAGATATTAATACACTATCTCTTTTAAACTGTATTACGTCTCCAACCTTTAGAACATTAATTCCTTTCATATCAACTATTTTCTTTACTAAAATAACATCTCCAGGCTTTATCATCGGTTCCATGCTTCCAGTGGCTATTACTGACGGATATATAGGAAAAACACCCACTGCAAACCAAATAATTGCTATAGATACTATACTTGTGAGCATCCAGCTAAGTGGACTTTCTTTATCTTTATCTTTTTCTTTTATTTTCATTTGTTTAGACTCATTTTGATAAATTGCCTGCAATGACATCATAAAAAAAACTGGACAAAGTATTCCTATTAATGCAGTAGTTATCCATTTTAAGTCTGGAAGTATTGGTGAAAACCAATGAAAGCCTTGTATGATGCCAAGATATATGATAGATGCTGCAGGTCCTCCTATATATACTAAATAAGATGCAAATAGGTTTTGTGCAAACCCTGGTGCAAAGTATTGAGCTATAAATTGTACTAAACCCTCAAGGTCTTTTATATTAGTATACTGATTAATAGAGAAGTCTATAATAGTCATAAATAAAGCAACTAATATAAATACTAGATATTTTTCTTTTTTAGTAAAGCTATTCACTAGATAACTTCTTATGAATTCTCTACCTACTAGTGCAGAACCTACAAATATTATATTAGTCAGAATTCCTGTCAATGAATGATTATATGGGCTCTTACCTAATGCATCAATAAATCCTGCAAATATTGAAACAACTATATATATAATGGCAAAATTTATTGTCCAGAAGTAAATAGTACTTCTTAACTTTAGTAGCCCCTTAGATCTCACATGTGGAAAGATCAAAACTAAACAAGCTAACCCAATCCACAGTATTGGCCTTATTATATAGTTAAATATAGTGCTGTCTATAAATGATGTAATATGAGAGTTTTCTAATATGTATATACAAATTACTAATCCAATTAAAATAAAACACTTTTTAATCGAATATCTTGTTGGCAAAAATTCTTGTTTTATAACCATACTTGTCCCCCATTTGTATATAATTTAAACAAAGGCTTCCATAAAGCCATTGAGGCTATAGAAACCTTTACTAAGATACCTAATTATTATTAATATCTTCTTCAGTGTCACTATCCTGTTCATTTTGATCGTTTACAATATCATCTGTAGCAGTAATAGTATTATCTTCTATATCTGATTCATCTGTAGATGATCCAACATTTATATCTTCAACTGTAGTCTCTTCAATAATAGTTTCTTCGTTACTTTCATCATCTTCTATTATATTAGGTTCACTATTTTCATTTTCTTCAAATTCAATTTCTTCTTGACCCTCAGGTGGTGTAGTGTTTTCTATATCCTCTGGCTCCTCGTATTCACTACTTGGGCTAGTATTATCTGTCTCTGTTGGCTCTACTGTTCCTGGTGTTTCTATCACTTCTGGTGTTTGTTGCTGCTGGATTTCTGCAAAGGCTAGCTCATGTAATCTTTGCAGTTCATCTAATTTCGCGTTCAGTTGTTGACTTTGATTTTCTAATGACCTTTGCTCATTGGATAAAGCTTCTTCTAATGCCGCAATAACCTCAGGATCTTCTCTAAGCGTCAAATTCCCTTCTATGTTTAACTCTTCCGTCCACAATCCATAGCCTGCAGTCATAATAATAAAACTAGTTGTTAAGCTTATAAGAATAACTATTACTTTTCTCAACTTTATTCCCCCATAAATTACATTGTATGAGTTGTCGTATAAATCTCAATTACATTAATGAATTTGTATATATTGAATACTATGATTAAATGAATGCTGCTCGTTTATACTATTTGCCTCATTTATTAACTTTTCTAAAGCACTAATTGTCTCTTGATGCTTATTAATTGAACTTTCAAGGCTTTGAATTTCCTCCTGACAATTCATAATGTCTGCTAGATAGCTACTATCTTGATAGTCCTGAATATCACTATCAGAAGTTGTAACTCGATAAGTTTGAATACGATTTTCGTGTTGCTCCGTGTCGTAAGCATATAGTGGTGTTGGTTCTCTATCAGATTGTATATTAATCATAAACTCCTCATCTGATAGTTCCTGTAAATTGCTTATGCCAGTATTAAATGACATGGTTCTAACTGCCTTATTGTTATTCAAAACAACAGGTATACTACCTTCGTTTTTAACACCTATGCTTATATCAATAATAGAGCTTGGATAATAAATTCCTTCTATGAATAACTTCTTCTTATCCTCTGATAAAGTTGTCTTTACTTCACCATTTTCTGATACAGTTGATACACTATCAAATCCCGGGTCAATATCACCTGTTGTTATGGAGACATTCATATTATGAGTCTCTTCCCACATTGCATAGCCTAATCCTATAAAGTTCAGTGCAACTATTGCTGAAATATATAAAATCGAACTGCTCCTGAATCTTTTTCTAGTTTTTCTTCTTCGCAATTATATCACGCTCCCACCACTTAAAACTTAATTTAAGTTGCTATACTTATTAAATATTGTCAAAAATTAGCTAAATTATTCATTAATAATGCAGCTTGAGTTCTGTGAGTCAATTCTAGCTTTGATAGTATATTACTTACATGCTTCTTTACGGTATGTTCTGATATAAATAAATTCTTTGCTATCTCATAATTACTTAGTCCTTTGCCTAGCTCTATAAGTACATCCTGTTCTCTAGGCGTTAATTCATCTAAATATGTATTTTCTGAAGCATTTGTTACTTCATATTTAATAACCTCTGAATCAATAAACCGTTTACCCCTTAAGACTACATGTAATGCATATAATATATCTTCTGCAAAAGCTTCTTTAAGTATGTATCCATCTACACCTATTTCTTTAGCTCTTATATAATCTTCCTTTTTTATAGATGAAGTAAGAATAACAAATTTGGTTTTAGCTCCATCTTTTCTAGAACTTGATACTATTTCTAATCCATCTTTATTACCTAAATTAAGATCTACTATAGCTAGAGTAGGTTTTTCAGTTTGTATTATCTTAATTGCTTCCTCTACATTAGAAGCTTCTAGTATCCTCTCTATGTTCTCCTCAAAAGACAAGGTAGATGATATCCCTTTTCTCACCAATGGATGGTCGTCAACAATGAGTATTTTCATACAATAGCTTCCTTTCCTTTTACTATTAAAACATTATTAGGTACCGAAACTTCTATTTCAGTACCAATACCTAACTTACTATCAATCTTTATTTCTCCACATAAAGACTCTGTCATTTGATATAGATTCTGAATACCTAATCCCTTTGCATTACTTTCACTTACTTTGTCTAAATCAAATCCCTTGCCATTATCAATTATGATCAATGTAATATTGTGTGAATCTATCTTTAAGCTTACTTCTATCACCTCTGCTTTTCCATGGCGAATTGCATTTCCTATTCCTTCACATATCATTCTATGCAAGGCTTTCTTTTGTTTACATGATAAAAGTTCATCGCTTCCTACGATACTAAACGGAATAATAACATTGTTTAATTTTTTAATATCCTCAATATATCTTTTAATATCCATAGCAAAACTACTAGATCCTGATTTCTTCCAGCTAAGACTGTATATTTTAGCCCTCAACTCTTTCATTACAGTATCTGTTGTTTTTCTAATAAGGTTTAGCTCTTTTTGTATCTCTTCTAAGGAATATTTATCTAACTTTTTCATTAGTGAGAATACCCCACAAGACATGCTAAAAAGCCTTTGAAGTACACTATCATGTATTTCATTTGCGATCCTATTCTGCTCTTCTGTAATTAATAATCTTTCGTTTATCTCTTCCAAATAGAATCTTTCAAAGGCTATTGATATTAATTCGGATAAAAACTGGAGTTGATGCATATTATTCTTATAAATAATATTTTCTTTACTATTAGTTGCTTCAAAGCCTAATATGCCATAATCTTTGTAGGCAGATTTTACTGGTATTATTTTAAATCTTGTATTTAATACATGCATTTCCACAGGTTCTTTATATTCAAGTATTTTTTTTAAATCCTTTGTTATAATCTCCTCTAGGAATTTTAGTAAATCATTATTGCCATCTAAAGTTACTTTATTATAATCTGATGATAAATCATAATAAAATACAGTATTACTTCTAGTAATCTTTTTAGCATATTCAAATAATAATTTTATTAGACCTTCTTTATTTCCTTGATTAGTTAAAATATTAACCGACTGGTATAGTGCCATTATATGGTCAACCGATTCTAAAATTATTTTATTAGCCGATTCTAATTGAATGTTAACTTCTTCAAGTTTCCTGTTTTTATACTTAATTTTTTTTACATATATAGACCATACTTGAACCGCTGCAGTAATCATTAAGAAACTAAGCATAAGATTGGATTCCTCATTTAAAAATTTTGGTATATCCAAGTCAATGTCATTACCAAAATAAACTATTATGCTGGAAGTCAATATGTAAGCTAAAATGTTAATCCAACAATATCTTTTCTTTAAAAATAATGAGCTTATCAAGATAGTGTTGAGGGTGTACCAAATAAATGGACTATTAACCCCTCCTGATGGTATTAATAGGATTGAATTACCTATAGTTTCTATAAAAATTAAAATCATAATATTTTTATTTGACTTCTCATATACAAGATAGAGATATGATAACATTACAGCTGATATAGCGAGACAACATATTATAAATATTTTTTTCTCAATTGAATGTTCAGGATGATTTAAAAAATAGAATGCAGAAGTAACAAATAAAGATATGTATCTATATATGAATAAAATTTGTGATTCTTCTAATCTTTTTCTTAAGAAGGAGAAATTTTTTGTTAAGATTTTTAGTATCAAAGCTGGCCCTCCTTTTTGTATAGTATATTGATTTATTATGTCTAGACTTTTATAAATATGTCTTTTTACCTCCAAAATCCAAAGCAATAATAGAATAAAACATAGTATCCATTAAATAGAAATATATCCAATTAATCAAGAAGTATACAATCATTTTAAACTCACATACTATAAGTTATTTTTGAAAAATAATAAAAAACCAGCCAAATATTATAGCTGGTCGGTTGCACCATTTACTCCATACATTCCAGGTGCCCATATACAGAATGTATTTCATAGTACCCTTATTTAATTATTTATTAAAATTATATCAATCACATAAAATGAAAAATGTAAAATCCTGTTTCTCATTTACAGATTTACTACTGTTTTTAATTACAAAAATTACCCTTAAATCTTAGCATATGTCCTATTTCTATAAGTTTTTCTTAAAAATAACGCGCAAACTAAGCATTTTTTGACGATTTAAGTAAAAGCCACTAAAAGTTTACCTCTCCACTTGAATCTAAATCTAGTATATTTTCTTCTTGATAAATTTGAAGCCTTCATTTAGTATCAACCTAAGTTATCAGAAATAAAAAATACTATATACCAGATAATTTTTAGCTACTATTTTGTTTTTTCTTTTTTATCAATCCTACAGTTAATAGAATCAAAGGAAGCAACAAGCCCATAATAAATATAAGAGACGCCCATGTAAATGAGTCCCACTTTTTTTGATAAGCTACATCAGGATAAGCAATAAAAGATAATCCTAATGCAAGAATACCTAGGGCTGTAGTTATATATTTATAATTCTTAAGACCAAATATATGAGATAGACCTTTTAAAGTTGTATACATATAGAGAAAGGTTCTATAAAAAATTGAAACTATCCATATTACAGCGATTATTGGCTCCAATCTTTGAAAAAACTGTAGCACATTAACCTTTTTTGCTAGCAAATAAGTAGGAAACTGTGATTGTGAAGTAGTCTTGTAACTCAATACAAGTAAACAAAACAGCACGGTAATAAATATAATAAATCCACCTATAATGTATCCTATAAAAAAAGACTTTTTATAATCTTTTAGGCTATTAGTCCATGTTGATGGTATGGTCAATAATATAATTAACGGAAGACATAGTATAGTTATTTCAAATATTGATGAACTTAGTATAGGCTTTACTCCATATTCAAAAAGCGGTTGTAAATTTTCATATTTTGATTGAGGTGAAACTAGTAAGATTACTAAAACAAATAGCAAAACAATCACTGGAAAAATAAGTTCAGAAGAGCGTGCCATAGTCTCTAATCCTAGTCTTGCTCCGTATATTATTACAACTAAGTATATAATATGTATTGCATAAATAGGAGTATCAACTAAAATATGAGTTGTCATAAAATTCCCAACATACCAAGTTAATTGTGATACTGAAATAAGTGATACAAAAATAATAAAAATAGTAGCAATCATACCAACCCATTTTCCAAGTACAATTTCAATAATTTCAAAAATATTTTTATTTGGATATAAACTAACGATATTCATATATAACCATATTACTATAATACCTATTCCCATGCTTATGAGAGGTACCATCCATGCATCGTTCTTTGCCCTACTAGCTACAGCTGCAGGAGTAACTAAAATAGTTGTACCTATTGTAAAAACAGCAATAATAATTGTTAATTGTCTGCTACTTATTTTAGTCTTTTCCATAGAGGTATACTTCCTTTCCTTTTCTATTCCTCCTGTTTATATTCTAAAAACAAATTATATTACAACTAATTAGGCCATAAAACATAGTTCATCTCAAAATAATCTATAGAGTCTTTTCTAAAAAATTATTTAATTACTTATTTTTATTTGTTTTCTTTTTTATCAATCCTAAAATTAATAAAACTAAAGGAAGCAACAACCCTACAATTAGTATAATAGTCACCCATATTGTTGCATCCCATTCCCCTTGATAGGCTTTATTAGGAAAAGCAATAATAGACAATCCTAATGTAAGTATTCCTAAAGGTGTAGTTATGAATTTATAATCCTTAAGACTAAATATGTGAGATAACCCAATTAAAGATATATACATATAAAAAGATGTTCTGTAAAAAATCGAAACTATCCATATTATGGCAATTATCGGTTCCAATCTTTGAAAGAAATCTAGTGCATTAACTTTTTTGGCTAGTATATAAGTTGGGAACCGTTGCAATGAAGTTATTTCAAAGCCTAATACAAGTAGACTAAATAAGGTTGTTATAACTATAACCACTCCACCTATTATATATCCCATAATAAAGTTCTTTCTATAGTCACTTACAGGATTCACCCATGTAGAAGGAATAGCTAATAATATGATTAATGGAAGACAAAGTATGGTTATTTTTAATAATACCGTACTTAGTATAGGCTTTATTCCATGTTCAAAAAAAGGCAGAATGTTTTCATATTTTGATTGAGGTGAGACTAGTAAAATTACTAAGATAAATAAAAAAATAATCACTGGAAAAACAATTTCAGCAGAGCGTGATATAGTCTCCATCCCAAGTCTTGCTCCGTATACAATCACAGCTATGTATATAATATGTGTAGCATAAATAGGGATATCGGTCAGAATTTGGACACTAAGAAAGTTCCCAACATACCAAACTGTATGTGTCACTGTAATAAAAAAAACAACAATTAAAAAAATGTTGACAAGCATACCAAGGATTTTTCCGAGAATAATCTCATTTATTTCGAAGATATTTTTATTTGGATATAAGCTTACTATAGACGTATATAGCCATATCACTAGAACACCTACTCCTATGCTTATGATAGGCACCATCCATGCATCATTTTTTGCTCTACTAGCCACAATTCCCGGAGTAATTAAAATAGAGGTACCTATTGTAAAAATAGCTACAATAATCATAAACTGTCTGCTGCTAATTTTAGTCTTTTCCATAGCTACAATACTTCCTTTCCTTATACTATAGTATCCTTGACAATAAGCTATTTAGAGGGCTAAAAATTTTCTCAATAATAATTGAAGGACTTGTAACATTTATACCTAAACTTAAAAGTGAAAGTAGTCCCAACCCTGTCACGAGAAGAAATATATATAATATTATTTCTTTATTTAGATTTTGCCTTCTCATCTTTGGTACTTCTAAAGCTGATATTATGACCCCAATAATAATAAAACCCAATGTTTTTACCATAACACTACTCCATTTCTTCCTTTGTAGGTAAATTAATGATTGTTCCAGTTTCTTTAATATCAACATTAACAGTAATCTTTACTGGTATGCTGTCAAACTCATTACTCCAATCTTCTTTTAATTCCCTCCAAATCTTGGGGTAAGTTCTATGTATAGCTTCTCCAAATCCAAAAATATCTGTTTTTAATTCATTTTGAGCTTTTTTTATAGAACTTTTACATAAATATTCAATTTTTTCTTCTGCTAGTTTTTCTATTTTATTTATACTATCTACATTAGCCAGATCTGTTTGTATCTGCAGCTCTTCTATATTAGCTTCTACTTTAATATTCACATTTATTACTGGTGCACCATCAGATATCTCTGCCTTAATCTTAGATTTTGTTTTCTTTACTTCAATAGCTATTATCCCTTCCCCTAATCCTTCTAACGATTCAACAGTGCCTTCAATTTTACCAACAATATATGAATATCCTTTACTTTCATCTTCATCAAGCCAACCTATAAGCTTATCTTTTTTGAATGCAGCTATGTATTGCAATCTCAGCACATTAGGTGGAGATGTTTTTTCTAGACTTTTTGCTTCTTCTCCTTTTTTTTCATCACCTAATTCTAAAACCCCTGCTAATACAAGACTTTGTCCCTCTAAGCTTAATATTCTGACAAGCTCATCTAGTTGAACATCTGTAGTAGTCCCCCAAATTTTCCTAGACACCCCTACAAATTCATGTATATGATTTGCAGGTACCTTCTCTATGGGAGTTAAAGTATTCAATATGTTATATGCTGTATTATTCTTTGCAACTAGAACATAAAAATCTGTCCGAAATTCATGCTCCCTTGAAATAAAATCTATAACCTTATTAATACCATCCCTAGCAACTTCCTCTCCAAACACTAATACTTGTATATGAGATACATATATTTTCCTAGACGTCTCTCTAGACATCCTACGAAAAGCTTCAAAAATAGTTGTGGCAGTTGCTGTGTAAACAGTTATAGGTGATTGGCCTTTGGAATATCTTGAAGAAATTTCACTTGGAATAATAATCTGTGCAGTTACTCTATATCCGTTCTCTGCTTTATCTATTCCAATAGCTGCTGCTATTGCAAGCTTATCTATTTCGTTGCTACTTCCACAGCTACATAAGATTATATTTAGCAATATAATTATTATAAAAAAAATAATTCTTCTATTCATAGTATCTCTCCTAGTATTTTACTGTTTTTTTCTAGGCTTATGTGGAGCATCCTTACCTTGTCTTCTTAAATTCTTTTTACTAATGTCTCTAGGTCTAAATATCATACTCCATATTGGAAATCTGAAAATACTATCCTTCATTTCGTCACCGATAAATGGAGATAAAGGTGATGTATAGGGTACTCCAAAGGACCTAAGGCTACATAAATGTAGTATTAAGGCTATTAGGCCCATAGCTATACCGTAGAGCCCAAAAGTAGTAGCTAAAATAATAAAAACAAAACGCAGTATTCTTGCAGATAAAGCCATACTATTATTGGGAGTAGTAAAGCTGCTTATGGCTGTTAATGAAACAATAATAACAACAAAAGCTGATATAATCCCTGCTTCTACAGCAGCCTGCCCAATAACAAGAACACCTACTATGGATATAGTTGAACCAACTGCCCTAGGCATTCGTAAGCTAGATTCTCTTATAATCTCAAAAGCAACTTCCATAATTATGATTTCAATAAACACGGGAAAAGGAACACCTTCACGTTGTGCTGCTATACTAATAAGTAATGGAGTAGGTATCATTTCCTGATGAAAAGTAGTCATGGCTATATAAAAAGCTGGAACAAGCATAGTTAAGAAATAGGAAAAATATCTTAATATACGAATAAGTGAGCTAGTAAAAAAGTAATTATGATAATCCTCATTAGCTTGAAAAAATTGAATAAATAAAGCAGGAACTATTAGTACAAATGGAGAGCCATTTACAATAATTGCAACTCTACCTTCTAACAAACCAGCTACTACAGTATCAGGCCTTTCTGTACTAAATACAGTAGGAAATGGTGTATATGTATCGTCTTGTATTAGTTCCTCGATATTACCGCTGTCAATTATGCCGTCTATGTCAATTCTCTCCAAGCGAATACGTACTTCTTTAACTATTTTTTCATCTACGATTCCTTTTATATACATCATATTTATATCTGTTTTCGTAGTTCTGCCAATGGAATATGTTTCTATTCTTAGGTTCTTATCTTTGATTCTTTTCCGAATAAGAGAAGTATTTATGTCAATATTTTCTATAAAACCCTCTTTAGAGCCTCGAATAGCTGGTTCTGTTGTAGGCTTTTCAACTTGTCTGCCTTCGATATAACTAGTATTTATTGCTATGGATCTTTCATAGCCTTCTTGCATTATAAGAGTGAAGCCCGATAAAATCTTTAGTATTAAGGATTCGAATTCATATATTTCTTCAGTCTTTCCAGCAAATAAAGGAAAAGATATCAGGTGATCAAGTAGATTTCTTTTCGAACTAATAGAACTATTCTGATTTATAATACTATTTGCTATTTCAAGCAAAAAGTCTTGGATAAAGTTTTTATCTACTAGCCCCTCTATATAAATTAACGCAAACCTTATACTAGAATTTTTATTTAGGTTAAATTCCCTAATAACTAAATCCTTACTTTCTCCTATTTCCTCTTTAATGTACCTGATGTTGGCTTCAAGGCTTTTATTAATACTTGAAGTATAGTTATTATCTCCTCTACTATTTTGCTTGTATGTCATTTGGCTATAGCCCCTTTAATCTTTTTTAAAAATCATATGCTCGTTAATGTTAGTTTTTTCATAATTCGTTAATTATATTCAAAAATAAAAACAACCATACTTTTAATAATACTAGTAAGGTTGTCTATATCTAATTTGAACTTATATAAATTTTTATTCTAAATGTTAGGCCTCTGCACTCCTAACTAATGTCTCAGCTCTTGCCACGACAAAATTTAAAGTTGTGGAGTATCCCTAAAGGGAGATATAATTGATTTTATTCTTTTACCCTATTTCAAACAAGGTGTGCTAACAGGAATCTTTCTAAAATGCGTTGCTTGTTCAAAAGCATATGCAATTTCGATTAACTTTGCTTCATCCCATTCTCTACACAAAATCTCTAGTCCTACTGGAACTCCAATAGGTGCTGAATCTGTTGGTTTTGTGAAGCCAGCAGGTACTACACAAGAAGGGAAACCTGTTACCGAGCCTATTACTCCATTTCTTTCAGCTTGTGGCTCTCCTACCTTTACTACTGGTCTTTTTTGATGAGGATAAACTATTGCATCTAAATCGTATTTTGCCATAAGCTTCATGACAAGGTCCCTAAGCTCCATTCTTTTAATAAGGCGCTCATTATATGCAGGAGTATTTATGTCTAAAGTTTCTGCAAACTTAATATTTTCTTCTATTCCCTCATGATATTTACCTGAAGCTATGACTTCTGCAAGAGAGTTTACTTTAGCACGTGAGCCTAAATCCTGTAAGTATATATTTAAATGAGCCTTTAAATCATAAAGATGTACGCTTACTTCTTTAACAAGCTTATCTGCATCTATATTTTCTTCAATCGGTACTAAAGTAGCTCCATTTTTCTTCATTTCTTCTAGGCTGTTGTTAACAACATGGTTCACTTCTTGATGTATATCCTTCTTTCCAAAAAAGCTATTTAATACTCCTATTCTCTTTCCCTTTAATCCTTCTTTATTCAAGAATGCCGTATATGTTTCTGGAATATGTCCTATAGACCATGCTGTTTGAGAATCGGCAGGATCGTATCCAGCTATTACGTCTAACACTTTAGCTGCATCTTCTACTGTTCGCATAATAGGGCCAGCAGTGTCTTGGGTAAATGAGTAAGGTACTATACCATCTCTACTAACTAATCCAACAGTTGGTCTAAGTCCTACTAAGCTACATGCTGAAGCAGGAGAACGTACTGAGTTAATAGTATCAGTTCCTATTCCTATAATACCAAAGTTAGCAGAAATACCTGCTCCTGTACCACCACTAGAACCACCTGGTGTTCTAGTTAAATCATATGGATTTAAAGTCTGACCTAAAATGGAGCTAGCTGTTTCACCCCATACTGCGAATTCATGTAAGTTTACTTTTGCAATTATAATAGCTCCTGCTTCCTTTAACTTCTTAGTAATGAAGGCATCATCCTCTGGAACTACTCCCTCCAAGCTAAGTGATCCTGCTGTGGTTGGCATATCTCCTGTATCTACATTATCCTTTAACAATACTGGTATTCCATGAAGTGAGCCAACAAATCCTGATTCTTTAAATTTCTTGTCTAGCTCGTCTGCTATTTCTAGAGCCTTTGGATTTATCATAATTACAGAATTAAGTGAAGGTCCTTTTTTGTCGTATGCTTCTATTCGTTTAATATACATTTCTACTAGCTGGCGACAAGTTAATTCTCCTCTTTTCATTGCAGTGTGAACTGATGAAATTGTCGCTTCTTCTAAAATAAAACCTTTTTTCTCCATACTCACAATATCACCTACTAAATAAATTTTTATTTCTATGTTAATAAAAACGTTTACATTTCGCCTTATACCTATTATACATTTATATCTCCTATATAATCATTGTTATTTGAATACAAAAAAGATGTTGTAGTCTTATGAGTTTTCCATAAGTAAAAAACCTTCTAGATTTTCTCCAAAAGGTCGTAAAAGGTCCAATTAATGTTTGCTAATCTTTTTCATTAAAATTATTTAAAGTCTCAGTCCAATTCTCTACATAATCTCCTGTAGCCCATTCAGCCATTATTACAGCTTCATTATCTTTTAAATCTATCCTCTTTAAAGGTGCTTTCCCTATTTCACCTTTTTCAATTCCATAGACCATTATTTCTTTTCTTGTAAAAACAAGGACTATATCTCTATTAGGAGAAGTAAATGCATCAATTGCTTCTGGCACTCTATTCTTTATATTAGTCCAAGGAATGTTTAGGTCATCATAGAATACCAGCTTATAAGGTGGAATAATATTAATATTATAATCTGCAAAATGGAATCCATCATCGAACATATAATTTATTCTTCCCTTAAAAACCCAATGTCCCATTTTTCTCTCTAGACCAAAGCTATCTAAGAATTTTTCTTTATTTATAAGGTCGCTTTCTTTAATTTTTAGTTTATCAGTTATTTTTTCTATTCCAAGCTTTAAAGATGAAAAGTCCTCTTCTCCAGAAATATCAGTAAACTTAACGTTTTTTTTGCTAGAAAGACTATCTATAGGCAAAATGTTAAGAGTATTTTCATACCACTTCTTACCGTTATGCTCATAGCTTCCATTTCCCACTGCTTCAATAGAAACATAGTCATTACCAATATAATCAATGCGCTTATGAATCTGTCCTAGTTTTCCTAGCCAGTTTAAATAATCAATTTGTAGTTCCTTTACTTCATCTATATTATCCGTAGAAATATTGTAAGCAAATAAAAAGTCTTCTATTCTTTCAGATTCAATATTTCTTTTTGTTTCTATTTTCCAAAATCCACTTCTTCTTGGAAATATTATTCCTTCTGTTTCCAAAACAGGATTTAATATTTTGTTATTTGACGAAATCCATATGGTTCTATAGGAATATTTATTAGAATCATTAGAGCGTAAGCCTAATAAGACACCAGAACGAGTGAGAGAATCCTCCTTATAGGTTAAAAGATTGTAGCTATTAGTATCATTTTGATTCTCTTGTGCTTTTAGACTAGTTTCTACTTCATTATATATCTTTTTTAAGTGAAAACTATAATTGTTAATGCTCAAGATTAATTCATCTTCATTAATTCTAATAATTTCGCAAAAGTATTTGTCCTTATCTATTACTGTTATAACCTCTATCTCAGCATCAGGAATATCAAAGTTTTTCAAAAATGGCTTATGATTATATAACATATAATCTTTTCCATTTACTTGTTTAACTTGATACCTAGGACTCTCCAAATAATAATCCCCTAATGACATATATCCCTCTGAAAATTCAAGGGTTTTCTCCTTCCATTCTTTATCATTGGGATTTTCAGTGTTTAAATTTCCTTCAACTACTTTTATTATCTCCCAAGTCCCTGAAACAGGAGAATAGTTGTTTTTGGGAGATGAAATTCTATCAGTTGATTCGGTAGGTAAAATAGCACATCCTGACATTATTAAAGTGCTTAGTATGATTAAAATAAAAAATCTAATTCTTCTCATTTACTCACGCTCCTGCAAAGGGAGTGTAATTATTACTTCAGTCCCTTTATTACACTGACTCTTTATCTCTAAACTTCCATTCATCAAGTTGACTATTTCATCGCATATAGATAATCCAATTCCATTTTTAGATTTACTTGTTTTACCCTTATAAAACTTTTCTTTAATCCTTGGCAGCTCTTCTTTAGGTATTCCACAGCCTGTATCCTTTATATAAAAAATGTAATTAGGATACTCATACTTAGTTTCAAATATGACTTCCCCTCCAGATAAAGTAAAGTTAAAGGCATTATCTAATATGTTTATGAACACTTGCTTTAATCTGTTTCCGTCAGAATAAGTCTTTGGCAAGTTATCTTCATAAGATACATGAAAGTCAATTTGATCTCTTATAGCCCTTGGAGTCAGTTGTTTCTTGATATGTTCTATAATGTCTACTACATTAACTAGCTCCCTTTCAAGAATAATTTTACCTGATACGAATTTTGAAAAGTCAAGTAACTCCTCTACCATGAAAGTAAGCCTATCGCTTTCTTTCTCAATTATATCAAGTCCATCTGCTAGAATTTCTTTTGTTTCATATCCTTGTTTTAATGTAATAGCCCACCCCTTTATAGAAGTAAGTGGAGTTCTCAATTCATGGGAAACAGAAGAAATAAAGTCAGTTTTAAGCTGTTCTCTTTTCAAAATCTCATCTGACATATAGTTTAATGTATCAGAAAGCTTTCCTATTTCATCATCATATTTTTTCATGCTTTTGGTTTTAAAATCTCCTAATGCCATTTTCTCAGCTGCAGTAGTTACTTCTTTTAATGGCCCAATTATTGAATTAGCAAATAAAATGCTTACAAAGCCTGAAATTAAAACTACTACTAATCCAAGCCATAAAAAGACTGATGCTATTTCTTTGATATCACTATTTACTTCTCTTAATGAAGTAATAAACCGTAAAACTCCAACAATATTATCTCTTGATTTAAGAGGATATGAAATAGCCATAACCTGTTCACTATCATAGTCAACCTTTCCAATCCATTTGCCCTTCTGTCCGTTAAGTGCCTTATTTACGTCCTCCATCTTTGTGTCATCAAAAGATGTAACTCCTATGGAATCCATTATAATATTCCCACCTAAGTCAATAATCTGAACTTGAGCTGTAGTTTGTCTCCAAAAAGTATCTACATTATTTAATACATTTTCATAGAGAGTAGCATCTGAAAAATATTGATAGTAAAGGTCAGAAGACATCTTTATTTGATTATATAAATTATCTTCTAAATTCTTATAATAGTTTTGCTTTACAGTATTGATTAGAAATATCTCTAGTGTTACAACTGTAATTATTATGATAAACATGAAATAAATAACTAATCTCTTTTTAATACTCTTCATGTTATTTCTCTCCTCGCAACCTATATCCCACTCCCCATACAGTTTCAATTATTTTAGGATTAGAAGGGTCGTCCTCAATTTTTTCTCTAATTCTCCTAACATTTACATCTACAATTTTTATATCACCAAAGTAGTTTTTACCCCAGACTAAATCCAATATTTCATGCCTGCTCAATGCCTTGTCAGGATTTTGAAAGAACATCTCCATAATTGCAAATTCTGTAGGAGTAAGTTCTATTTCTTCTCCTTTTCTATAGAATCTTTGAGCATCTTTGTCAATTTCCATGTCCAATAAACTAAGTCTTTGTTCCAATGGTTTTCTTACATTATGAATTTTTCTTAGATTTGCATTTATTCTTGCAATTAACTCCATAGGATTAAAAGGCTTTACCATATAATCATCTGCTCCAATTTCAAGGCCACTTATTTTATCAGTATCTTGACCCTTTGCAGTTAGCATTATGATAACCATATTTGATGATTTACTACGTAAATAACTACATAGTGTAAAACCGTCAATCCCAGGTAGCATTACATCTAAGATTGCTACCATCGGTTTAAATTCGTTAATTATCTCTAATGCCATTTCACTAGATTCTGCCTCCATCACTTCAAAGCCAGCCCTGTTTAGATTAAGTGCAATAAATCTTCTAATAGAAGCCTCATCCTCGACTACTAGTACTCTTGTTTTTATTTCATCCACAATTATCACTCCAGAATTGTATCTTTCTAATTATAATTATACCTTGAATGTTTTTATCATGTAACCATTTTTCAAATGTAATAATTCCCTTTTGTTTTTCTCATACCTACTTAATTTCAAATGTTCTATGATATTATGATAAACCTTTGTGTATTTTAAAGCTTTACAAAAAAGTTACGATTTATCTTTACTAGATAGCTTTGTATGAAATATTGATTTATGCTAATAAATTAAATATAATAATATATGTTAGGAGTCACTCATTCTTCGGTTTTACTTACTTAGTGGGAAGGAGAGAATTTATGATATTAGATAATATTGATGAAAAAAAATATAGTCTTATTATTACTATAGTTAAAAAAAACTTAGGACAAAATATTATAGACATATCAAAGAATTCAGGTGCAGAAGGTGGAACCGTAATTTTAGGTAGGGGAATAGCAGAGCAAAATATTTACCTTGATATTTTAGGAACTGATTTTGACCCAAATAAGGAAATAATTCTCACTTTAGTTAAAGAGGAAGATGTTGACAATGTAATAAGTACAATTTCTAATGAAGCCAACCTAAGTAATCCAGGCAATGGAATTGCTTTTGTAATAGATGTAAAAAATCACCGTGGTATTGCCCATTTACTAGAAAAATGGACAATCAAGAATGGGGGGATTTAGGATGGATGATAATAAATTCGATTTAATCATAACTATAGTTAACAAAGGATATTCATCTGATGTAATAAATGCTGCAAAATCAGCAAGAGCTGAAGGTGGTACTGTCATTAGTGGCAGAGGTTCTGGAATACATGAAGTTGCGAAACTATTTGGTTTTCTTATGGAACCAGAAAAAGAAATAGTATTAACACTTGTAGATGCAAGAAAAACAGAAGAAATATTAAATGCAATTTCTGATAAAGTAGGTATTGATAAACCAGGTAAAGGTATTGCCTTTGTCATTGACGTTAAAAAGACTGTAGGATTAAGCAGCTATCTTAATAACAATTAATATTTTACTTTAACAGTTAAAGCCTGCATTGCTTATGTAAAGTCAGTTTGCAGGCTTTTGGATTTTATAAGAAGAAGGATTGAGCAAATTGTTGATACTTCTTCTTATTTATAGATTAAACCTTATTTAATTTGCCTATCAATCAAATTTTTAACTTCTTGCGGAGTTAACCCATCTGCATTTACTACCGGAGTTTTAGTTTCTGTTGTACTATGCCCCATCATATCTGTATCCAATCCTGCAGTTACTATAACATCTAGTCCATCTAGCTTTGAAAGGTTTTCTTTTATTGAACCACTTAATTCTTCTACAGAATAACCTTCATTAGTCAAAAATTCTGCAACATTACTTAATCCTTTTTCTATACCAACTTTTTTCACAAATATCACCTCAAAGTTATTTTGTACAGATGTATGTTAATATATGCACTGCCTTTTGGGAATACTGAAAAGTCTTATTTGGTCATCTTTACTATTATTAAAAATCTATATGTTTAACGATTGTTAAACTATCGTTTAGCTGTTGTTCAAATATTGTTTAATAGCTTTATAGCTTTAAAAATAAACTATATATGATAAAATGATTATATAAAAATTTATGTGGATTGGATGGTGTCTAAAAGTGTTCAATGATATTTATAGAAATTTATCAGAAGAGTTATCATCTGGTAACGAATCAGTTATCTTAACTTTTATGAAACCTGTTAGTAATAAAAAAGGTTCAATAAAAAATAAGATAGTTTTAGTTAAAGACAATTTAGAAAGTAATCCATTGTTCATGAATATGGACGAAGCTCTTCGCCAGAAAGTATTATTTGCCTTTAATTCAGGGAATCTTCAACTTATTGAAGATAAGGAAGAAGTTATCTTAATCGAACCCTATTTCCCAAAACCACGCTTAATTATTTTAGGAGGCGGACATGTTGCTAAACCTGTAGCAGAACTTGGAGCTAAAATTGGATTTTCTGTTGTAGTTGTAGACGATAGACCGAGTTTTGCAAATCCTGGTCGTTTTCCTGAGGCTGATGAAGTTATCTGCGAAAGCTTTGAGAACTGTTTTTCTCAACTTAATATTAGAAAATCAGATTTTGTTGTAATAGTCACAAGAGGTCATAGGCATGATGGGATTTGTTTACGTAACACATTAAGCTATAACTCTGCATACATAGGTATGATAGGCTCAAAACGTAGAGTAAAAGCTATGAAGGAAGAATTGCTAAATGAAGGCTATTCAAAAGAACAAATAGATAGTGTTAATGCTCCAATTGGACTAGATATTGGTGCTGTTACCCCTGAAGAAATAGCTATTTCTATAATTGCACAAGTTATTAGTTTTAGAAGAGCTAGGGGAAATACTGCAAAGGAATCTGGTGTGAAGTTTAACTGGCCTGAATTTGATGATGCTGTAGTTGATGAAATGACAAGAGAATCAGAAACTCCTAGAGCACTTATTACTATAATCTCCTCAAAGGGTTCTGTTCCTAGAAAAGCTGGAGCAAAAATGATTGTTTGGCTTGATGGCAAGATTATGGGAAGTATTGGTGGAGGCTGCAGCGAAGCAAGTATAATAACCATCGCAAGAAATACAATACTAAATAAAGAATATACCATAGAACATGTTGATATGACTGGAAATGTAGCTGAAGATGAAGGCATGGTATGTGGTGGAATAATGGATGTGCTCATCGAGTCTTTCTAATGGATTTATTGAAACCATTAGTTTAAACTAAGTTTCTACTCCCTCTTGCTGGTCCTAGAACTTTTAGCTTTAAGATAAACTTGAAAAGGTGATAACACTAGTAAAATAGTGCCATCACCTTTTTTATGAAATAATGTAAAACAATCTGTGCTTTTCTATAATAAATATTCTTTAGGGCAATAATTAAAATAGGATAAAAGTTCTCTTCTTTTTCACCTGATTTTATAAAGAAATTCTTTTCATCTTCATTAAGAGCTTTAATTTGCTCTTTTATTTTGCTATCAATTATTTTTTTATAGTCAACGTCTTCTTTAAATAAATCCTTAAGCTCAATTAGATTACCTGTTTTTAAATCAATGTTATAAGCAATATCATTATGACCTCCATGAGCTCCACCAGTATATTGATAGTATGTTACATATATACTAAGTAGCTCTCCTTGGTTTCTTTTTTCTTCAAAGCTTACATATGCAGAGTATTTATTTAAATTGTATCCACTTTTTTGAGCATCTTCATGGCCTTCCTTTGCAAGACCCTTAATTTCATCTCTAAACTTTAAAGCTTCTTCTTCAAATCTTTTATTGATTAAGTCTTGTACTTTCTCGTCCTCTAGTCCAGAAATAACTGGAGTCTCTATGTCTGCCACAAAATGCTCATTTGATTCTTTAGTCGTTTTTACATCTACAGATACTGCACTAGGCTCCAGCTTAGGTTGAATATTTATCCCTTCTTTAAAAGCTTGGAAAGGTATTTCGTATTCATCTTTTTCATTTGATTCTTCATTTGCCACATATTCTTGGAAGAAAATAAATAGCTTGCCATCTCCTAAGTAATACTGATTGTCTCTAATATCTGATTTCCTTATGTTGCTTTTTGTCTCATATTTTTCTTCAATATAATTCTTAATAGTTTCCTTATAATCTTTACTACCATTTATTAGCTTGTCTAATGAAACATTTCTTCCGGTCTTCAAATCAAAAGTATATGCTGTTTTGTTTTCAAAAGAATAGTCTTTTTCATCCTTTACTTTTTTGGAAATCAGGATACTAATGAGATTATCACTTTTAAATGTAACCTTTGAATCAGCTGATACGGATAGCTTCGTAAAATTCTTATCTTCCTTATAGTATTCACTTGAAGACTTTTGCTCATCAACAAATTTCATAATATCATTTTTTAGAGTAGAGTTTATCTTTTCTTGAACCTGTACATCATTCTTTGCCACCTGTGGACTATTAGCATTGGCAGAGGAATAGCACCCTGTCATTGGTATACATAATGTTGCTATAAGTACTAGCGTTAATGTTTGATAAAATGATTTTTTCTTCATTTCTTATTCCTCCTTTTATATTTATATCTCTTAATAATATTATTAATCCTTTATATTACTTAATGCGTTACAGAAAAGTTACGGTTTATTAATCTACAATACAATTATCTAAGTATCGACTAAACAAATCGCCAATAGACAACTTATTGAAATATTCTATACTGCCTCCAATCAATTGATATGCGGTTTGTCCCTATGTTAAAATCACATTGGTAAAAGATTTTCAATATTAATGTTAATAAGGGGGAAATGCAATTGAAAAGGTTATTATCCATTTTATTAGTTATAGTTTTGGCTTTTTCTATTGTAGCATGCAACAGCAAAGATGCTACTAACGAAAATGTCCCACAAGACAGCTCCCAATCAGTAGAAAATAGCGCTGATGAAGCTAAAGAAAGTACTGAAGAAAGAATTCTTAAAATAGACGGGGATAATTTAGGTTATCCATCTGTATATACTGTTTCTTCTAAGGGCCGTGGTTATTTATTAACCAGCTATATATTTGACACTTTAACTTGGAAAGATGAAACAGGAATAGTTCCACTAATTGCTAAAGAGTGGAAGGTCTCAAATGATAACAAAACATGGACCTTCTATCTAAATGAGAATGCAAAATTTACAGATGGAAAAGAATTAACTTCAGAAGATGTCAAATTTTCCTTTGAGTACATAAAAGAACATCCTTATCAATGGGTTTCCGTATCGCCAGTTAAAGAAGTTAGGGTAATAGATAAGTATACGGTTGAAATTGAGCTTAACGACATATATGCCCCATTCATTACGGACATAGCAGGAAATGTGCCTATTATGCCAAAACACATATGGGAAAATGTAACTGAGCCTGAAAAGTTTAATACAGAAGATGCTGTAATAGGCTCAGGTCCATTAAAACTTGTACAATACGACAAGGAAGCAGGCAGCTATATTTTTAGTGCCAATGAAAATTATTTCTTAGGAAAGCCTGTAATAGATAAACTCATAATATCTGCATCTAATAATCCTAAGGAAGCTTTAGAAAATGGTGAACTAAATGGTGCTAATAATATTAAATATGGTGAAGCTAAACAGCTAAAAGAAGCTGGTAAGTTTAAAGTTATAGAAGGACCAGGTTTCTGGGTTGGCAGACTATATTTTAACTTTGCAGTAGAAGAGTTTAATATTAAAGAATTTAGACAAGCGCTTTATTATGGAATAGATAGAGATGAGTATGTTACTAAGGCCTTGAAGGGTGGGGCTGATCCAGGAAACCCAGGACATATTCACCCTAAATCTGAATGGTACTATAAAGACGTTAAAAGCTATGAATATAATCCTGAGAAATCAAAAGAGTTATTGAGTAATCTTGGTATGAAGGACACTAATTCTGATGGGATATTAGAATATAAAGATAAAGAATTAAAATATGAATTAATTGCATCAGAAGGTGATATTCCACAAACTGAAATGCTAAAAAAATATATGAATGATATTGGAATTGACCTTGAGGTTAAAGCGTTAGACTCTAAATCCGTAGATTCAATGATTAAAGAAGGTAAATTCACCCTAGCTCTTAGTGGACACGGCTCTTTTGGTGGGGACCCTGTTCTTCTACAGAGATTCGTTTCTAGTCCTTCTAGCGGCTCAACTCCAGAAATAACCACTCAGGGCGGTGCAAACTGGAGTAATGAAGAGTTTAACAGGATTTTTGAAGAACAATTGAAGGAATTAGACAAAGATAAAAGATATAACCAAGTCGCAAGGCTTCAGGAAATCATAGCAGAGGAGCTCCCAACTTTAACTCTAAATTATAGAAAAATAACTTTTGCTTATGATGATAATATATTTGATGGCTGGTTCTTCACAAAAGATGGAGTAGCTATTGCAGTTCCTACAGTACAAAACAAGTTAGTATTCATAAAGGGGACATGGAATAAATAATGGAAAGATTTAAGGATTTGTCTGGGCCCAAGTATTTTTTATATATTGTTTTAATACTAGCACTTAGTTTTTTTCTTCCTAGAATTATACCTGGAAGTCCACTGTCACTAAGTGAAACAGATACCTATATACTTAATCTATCTCTGCCAGAAGATACATTCAATGCCTTTAAGGATTATTATTCTCCAGACAAACCTTTAATAAGTCAGTTTTTAATATATATAAAGCAGATACTTACACTTGATCTAGGATATTCCTTTTATTTCAAAATGCCTGTATTAGCATTGATCTTAGGGAGAATACCATGGACACTTTTTCTTTCCATGGTCTCCCTAGTGTTGTCTTTTTCTATAGCAGTTCCATTAGCCATTAATGAAGCATTAAACAAAAAATCCTCTAAAATAAAGCTTATATCCATCATTTCTCTTCAAGCCATACCAATGTTTTTGCTAGGTTTAATAATTCAGCTTATTTTTTCTTACAGGCTTAGGTGGTTTCCATCTGGAGGAGCCTATACTGTAGGAATTGAGTTTTTTACCAAAGACTTTTATATGGATGTACTAAAACATTCATTTCTTCCATTAGTAGCTCTAGTAATGGGTGAAATACCCTCACTATATATAATGGCTTACAACAGCGCAAAGAAAATAAATAAGGAAAACTATACTTTAATGGCCAATTACTTAAATATAGAGCCAAAGGATATAAAGAAAAAGTATATATTTTACAATATGATTCCCGAGATGCTTGGTAAGCTTAATATTCAATTTATATATGCTATCACAGGCTCTATTTTTGTAGAATCTATTTATTCATATCCTGGAATGGGTCAGCTTTTGAAAATAGCAGCCTCTGGCAGAGATTACCCATTGATGCAAGGGATATTGCTATTGATAGCTTTTTATGGACTTTTCGTTACTATAGTCTTTGAATCACTTTTAAAAAGATTTAAAATGAGGTACTAATTATGAGTTTAAAGAGAATTTCATTTTGGATTTTAGTTATATTTTTACTTATCGCAATATTTAGTCCTATTATATCACCTTATGAAGTTACAGACTTTAGCTTCGATCCATTACTATCTCCTTCTATTAAGCACTTATTGGGGACAGGAGAAATGGGACATGACTTATATACATTGCTTTTATATGGATTTAGAGTAACTATAACTATATCCTTAGTTTCAGGTTTTTTTAGCACGGTTTTTGGAAGTCTATTAGCTATTATAGCAGTGTATTATAAAGGCTTTTTAGATAAAGTCATTCTAAGAATTTCAGACATGTTTTTGATGATTCCTGAAATAATTGTAATACTGTTTTTTGCTACATTTGCTAAGCCCTCTTTAGAAAACACATTATATGCCATTGTGTTTTTTTCATGGGGTAGAGTCTTTAGAATAGTAAGGTCAAAACTTATATCTGTAATTGGCAAAAATAAAGTTAAATATACTCTTCTCCTAAAGGGAAATGTTTTTGATATATTTAAAAAATTATGGTATGACATAAAGCCAATACTTGCTACTATGTTCATACTTCAATGCAGCAAGGCTGCTGTATACGAAACTACTTTATCATATTTTGGGATAGGCGATCCCCTAATAAAGACTTGGGGAAAAATGATAAGAACTGCGATGAATTACGAGGGAATATTCTATGATGGTGTTTATATTTGGTATTTGCTTCCACCGATATTCTGTATATGTATATTTATAATTTCTCTAAGCTGTTTAACCTTTGAAGAAAGGTAGGATATTATGAGCACACAAAAAATACTTGATTTGAAGGATTATAAAATAACATATAAAGATGGAAAGACCTTTGAATATAAGGATATTGAAATATATGAAGGTGAATTTGTTGGAATAATGGGAAACAGTGGCTGTGGGAAAACATCCCTATTAAACTCTCTTTTTTCTTTAGACTTTCCTGGATCTATTGAATACGAAAAATGCCTGCTTCTAGGGCGAGAGCTTAAATCTTGGAAAAGGGATAAATTCTCATATTTCAGTTACATGCCTCAGTTTTCTCAGGACGCACTAAACCCTAGTATCACTGTAGAAGAGCATCTAAAGTTAACCCTAAAAGGAAATAAGCTAAATTATGAACTTAATAAAACTATAGAAATATTAAAAGCCTTAAATCTTGATGAAGACGTCTTAAAAAAATATTCCTATGAGCTAAGCGGTGGTATGAAGCAAAGAATCTTATTGATGCTTTGTTATATAAAAGAACCTAGAATACTAATATTAGATGAACCCTCCTCAGCCTTAGATTTTATAACATTAAAAATCATCATTAAATTTCTTAAGCAGATTGAAAACACATTAACTATAATTATAGTATCCCATGACGAAGGCTTTTTAAAAAACATCTGTAATAAAGTAATCAACATTTAGGAGGAATGGGCAATGCTTAAGATAGTAGAACTAAATAAGTCCTACGGAAGTAAAAAAATATTACATAGCATAAATTTAGCCTTTAAAGAAGGAGAAATGACAGCAATCATTGGAGAAAGCGGAAGTGGGAAAACAACTTTAGCTAAAACCATAATAGGTTTAGAGCACTTAGATGAAGGTAAAATATTATACAAGGAAATCCCTCTAATGCCTTTAAGGAAGAGGAACTTTGATACATGTGCAGATATTCAATATATATTTCAAGATCCTTATAGTTCCTTAGAATCTGAAAGAAGTCTAAGAGATGAGCTAGAAGAGCCAATTAAAATTTGCAAAAGACATAACAGAGAGTTTATGAGTATAGATATAGCCTTAGGCTTAGTTGATCCAAGATTACACTCTCTACTAAATAAAAGGGTATCCACCTTGAGTGGTGGTCAACGTCAAAAGGCTGCCATTGCAAGAGCTCTAATCCCTAATCCTAAAATAATTATTGCAGATGAATGCACATCAATGCTAGATGAAGAAAGTAGCAGAGATATATTTAAAAGCTTTAACAATATAAGACTTAAGGGTAGTACAACATTAATTACAATAGTACATAATATAGAGCTTCACGGTGGATATTGGGATAGGATTATAGTCATGAAGAATGGAAAGATTGTAGATGATGAGAGTTACAAGGATTTTTATATAAATGCTAAAAGCCAATATAGCAAAGAGCTAATAGAAAGCTATCGATATATAAGGGGGGCAAATAATGAAGAAACTCTACACCATAGATTTATCTCATGAGAATATCTCAATCGAGGATTATGATTTAAGTTCCTTAGGGCATTATGGAAGAGGTCTTGCTGGATACTTAGTTGAGAAAAATGTAAGAAATAATACAGATAGATTTGATGAAGATAATGTAATAGTCATGGTTCCTGGACTATTTACAGGCACTAATGTACCTAGTACCGGAAGAATTGTCTTAGCTACTAAAGCTCAAAGAGAAAAGGGCTTACAAATAAATAATATTACTGGGGCTATGGCACAAAAGCTTTCATCTTTGGATGTGGCTGCTGTGATTATAAAAGGAAAAAGCAAAGACAAAAATGCTGTAATAACTATTAATGCAGATGGGTGTAAAATTTCACACGAAAATAATCTGAAAAACTTAAAAGTAAGTAGTACCATAGATTATCTTAGAAAAATTTATGGAAATAATTCTGCTGTAGTAGGCATAGGACCTAGTGGAGAAGCTCAGCTTCCTTTAAGCACTACATTTAGCACTTATCCAGAAGGTGAGCCTGTATATTACTGTTCTAGGGGATGTTTTGGTGATGTTTTCGGAAGTAAGGGACTAAAGGCTATTGTAGTTCAATCAGATAGCTATTTTAATAGTAGTGTGGCTGATAAAGAGGCCTTAAGAATAGAAGCAAAAAAGCTAGGAAAGATTATAGTAGGAGATCCTATTTGTGGTGGAGCTTTACCAGGCTATGGTTCCATAACATTGATGAAAATGCTGAAGGATGGCAGGAATGTACCAATTAAAAAGAAAGAGAAAAAAGCTACTACCAAGCGCCTAGATAAAAAAATTAATAGAACCTGTGCTCCCTTGTGTGTTATAGGGTGTTTGAACAGACATAGTAATAGCCATGATAATATGTTTTCCTCCCCAGCAGAAAGCGAAGCTTATGCAGCATTAGAGGGAATATTCGATATACATGATATGGCTTTTACAAAGGAATTTAATAGGAAAGCTTTTGAATTGGGGTTGGATTCTATAGAGCTTATATTTTCATGTGCTCTTTATTTAAAAGCAGAAAACATCACTGGAACTAAGGAAATACTAATGAAGCTATTGTCAGATGTAGAAGAGTTAAACATTACTGGCCGAGTTATAGGAAGCAAAACCCAAGGTATATATAAGCTATACAGTGAAAAATCAGAGCTTTTACCTATGGTTTCAAGACCTTCAACTACAGAAGAAAAAGATTTTAATGTAAAACTAGCCATGAAGTGTAAGTTTGATGATATCAGCGATTTAGAACTACTCTATAGTAAAATTATTATGCTTGAAAATCTAGGTTTCTGTCTATTTTCATCATTTGCATTAATAGACAATGAAGAAGCATTAGCTATTCTGAAGGATTTGTATTATTATGCAACAGGAATAGAAATCGAAGCTAATCAGCTAATTAATTATGGACTAAAATCCTTGGAAAAAGAATTGGATTTTGAACGCAGAGCAAAGGGCATCTCTGCCCAGAAGACAATACCTGAATTTGTAAAGGTACTTTATAGGTATTTTGATGGTGAAAATTAGAATTAATATAATATGAGTTGTTTTAAAGCTCCTTCTTTTATGAACTATAGTTAATAAAAGAAGGAGCTTTTGTTTAATTATGGCTTATTTTCTTCTAAAACACTATTGCGAATTTCATAAAAAGTAATAAAATGTTATTGTAGCTTTTTAATGTAAAAGCTAAAGCCTAACTGTTTTTTTACTTAGTAAGCACTTTTTAATAGTTACTTGGAAAGGATGATTATGATGAAAAAATTTGAAATACCTTTCAACTTTGATATAGAGCTTTTAAACTTTTTGGATAATAATATAGATAAAAACTGGATTGAGTTTTTGTTTTTATCTCCTTTTAAGGAAGATGGCATAAATGCCAGGAGCCATGTGGAAAATGTAAATGTAAATGGCTGGACTTATAAGGTACCTGAATCTAGAGATGAATATACTAAAATAATAGAAGAAATGCTAAGCAGAGGTTATAGACCTTCTATACTACTTCAAGAAACTGAACTAATTCCAATGGAAAAACTAGATTATTATTTTAAATTAGGTATAAAAGACTTTGTAGTAAATAATGATCAGGTTGCATTAAATATAAAAAATAAAGATTCAAACTATAATGTGGTAGCTTCTATAACTAAGACTCTAAGTGCAAATGATATAGCTGAAAATGACTATTCAATGTATGACAAAATTGTACTTCATTTTCCTTTTAACAGAGCATTAAGTAGGCTAAAGGAACTGCCTCAAAAGTATAATTATGCAATACTAGCAAACTCCTACTGTAGCTATAAATGCGCCGTTGCTAAAAAACACTGGTACAGCAATTCTGAAGAAGCGAAAAAAATAAATTGTGTTAAGCATGATAATAAAGATACTTTAGTATATATACCGCCAGAATATATACACCTCTTTGAGCCTTATGCCTCAAGCTTTAAGCTTCAAGGAAGAGAATATTCTACACATGTACTGGCAAATGAAATATATTATTATTATAACAAGCTTCATAATCCTATGGCTGGAGTTATATACAACAGGCTAAGTCCCTTTAATGAACAACAGTATTTTAATGAAACTAAGGATTTAAGTTTTGTAATTAATAATAATTTTACACCTAAAAGTCCAACTACACCAAATTCAACTAATGGTCTTAGAACTTCTGCATAAACTTATTTCTTTCTCTCATCTTCTAATATCTCCACAAATCTAGTAGAGGAAGGTGAGAGAGATACACTTTTCAAGGAGCAAACTCCTATACTTCTTTCTGGGATTTCTTCAATTAATTTCACCTCATAAAGTAAGCCTTTTTGTAAATATTCATTTGAAAATTCCCTAATAACACAGGATATTCCTAAGTTAATCTTCGCAAATTCTAATAGTAACTCATGGGAGCCAAGTTCTATTTCTGGTTCTATTTTTATACCCTTTGACAAAATATATTTCTCTACGTACTGCCTTGAATTTGAAGTATATTCAAGCAATATTAATGGAAGCTTTGTTAAGTCCTCAAAGCTCAAGGGCATAGGTATCTTATCTCTGTAATTAGCTCCACAGACAAAAATATCATGAATAATCATCAATTCTTTTACTTCTATAGAGGAATCTTCAATAGGTAGATTACATATTGCAATATCAATTTCCCCAGACTTTAGTAAAGCACAGAGTTCTATAGTTGTACGGTTAATGATTTTAAATTTAATATTCGGATATTTATTATGAAACTTTTCTAGATAAGGCAACAAAAAATAGCGTGAGATAGTATCTCCTACTCCTATTTTCAAATCTCCTACCATTAAGTTTTTGGTTTCTATGAGCTTTTTTTCCCCTACATCAATTAAGTTAATCGCTGAATTTGCATATTCAAATAATAGCTTCCCTTCATTTGTAAGAATGACTCCCTTTGGTGTTCTAGTAAAAAGTCGTACATCTAATTCACCTTCAAGCTGCATAATTGATTGACTAACAGCTGGTTGTGTCATATAAAGTGATTTTGCAGCCTTAGAAAAGCTATTATATTTAGCTACTTCACAAAAGATTTTATATAAATCTAATTTAATTGACATATAAGCACTCCTTATACCTATTATCAAATCTATTTATTTTACTTATACCATAAAATGTTGTATATTACAAGTGAAGGATAAATGCTTCTTCTAAAATAAGAATTCAAGGAGAGATTGAAATGGAAAGAGTCGTTGGAACTGTTGTTAGAGGTCTTCGTACTCCAATTTTTAAAGAAGGAGACAACATTTCAGAAATAGTTGTAGATAGTATATTAAAAGCTTCGAAAGTAGAAGGTTTTTCAATAAATGATAAAGATATAGTTGCTATAACTGAATCTGTAGTTGCTCGTGCTCAAGGTAACTATGCTACTATTGAGACCATTTCAAAAGATGTTCATTCAAAATTTGACGATGACACTATTGGAGTAATATTCCCTATTTTAAGTCGTAACCGCTTTGCTATTTGTCTGCGTGGTATTGCAAAAAAAGCTAAAAAAATAGTACTAATGCTTGGGTATCCATCAGATGAAGTAGGCAACCATTTAGTAGATATAGATTTACTTGATAAAAAAGGTGTTAATCCTTGGACAGATGTTTTAACAGAAAGTGAATTTCGTAATTATTTCGGATACAACAAACATGCTTTTACAGGTATTGACTATATAGATTATTATAAATCTATAATCACAGAATATGGTGTAGAATGTGAAATTATATTCTCAAATAATCCAAAAACTATTTTAAACTATACAGCAAGTGTTCTTGCTTGTGATATTCATACAAGAGCTAGAACAAAAAGAATATTAAAAGAAAATGGCGGAAAGAAAGTTTTCGGTCTTGATGAAATCTTAACTTCTTCTATTGATGGCAGCGGTTATAACGAAAAATATGGCCTTTTAGGTTCAAATAAAGCAACAGAAGAAAGCATAAAGCTTTTCCCAAGAGACTGCCAACCTGTTGTTGATAGTATTCAAGCTAGACTAAAAGAAAAGACTGGGAAAACTGTTGAGGTTATGATTTACGGAGATGGTGCATTTAAAGATCCTGTCGGTAAGATTTGGGAGCTTGCAGACCCAGTTGTATCTCCTGCTTATACAAAAGGTCTTGAAGGTACACCTAATGAAATTAAGCTAAAGTATCTTGCAGATAACGACTTTGCAGATTTAAGAGGCGAAGAGCTTAAAAAAGCTATCTCTGAACATATTAAAAACAAAGGCACAAATCTTGTAGGAGCTATGGAAGCACAAGGTACTACTCCTAGAAGACTTACTGACCTTATAGGTTCATTATGTGATTTAACTTCTGGTAGTGGAGATAAGGGTACTCCAGTTGTATACATTCAAGGTTACTTTGATAATTATACAAAATAAAAAGGGGTCATAGGCCTTTATAATTATATAACTTTCTAATATAATAATAAATCAAAATGGACAGTTCGAGACTACTGAAAAAAATATTTATGTCATACTAATCATCGAAGAAAAAGCTCTTATGTACTAAAAACTTGAGATTCTTCGACTTCGTCTCAGAATGATACACATAAAAATATGACTTTTTCAGTGGTTTCGGACAGTTATCAATTCAATCCTTTGACTCGTTTTCTCTAATCTTAAATCATCCTTTTCAATACTACTTCTTATAACTTCTTCTTTTTGCTTCCCACTTAATTATGATACTGAGCTTGCTATCACATAGCTCTACAGAGATTTTATGTCCCATCTGCTCAACTAATTGCTTTGTTATAGCAAGACCAAGTCCAGTGCTTTTTCCACTCCTCGTACGATCAACTGTAAAAAAACGTTCAAACAGATGACTTGCATCTTCTTCACTTAAGTTAGGTGCATCATTTGTAAATGTTGTCACAACATACTCCTTATGTTCCTTTAGTGATATAGATACAAAGTCATTTCCATATTTTAGAGAGTTCTGTATTAAGTTTGAAAATATTCTTCTTACTGCATTTTCATCGGCAATTACTGAAGATGCTTTTTCATCTACATCAATGACAGGCTCTATGCTTTTATTTGAAAAATCTTTATAAAAAGATGCCATTAAATCATATATTATATTCTTTAAGTTCAATGAGTTAAGTTCAAATTTATATTCTCTTGCTTCAAGCCTTGATAAGTCATAAAAACTAGATATTAAAGTTTGTAATGACTCTGCTCTCTTTCTAACAATATTAGCATATTCTTTCTTCTCATTATAAGATAAGCTGTCATCCTCCATAAGCTGTATATATCCCATTATAGATGTAAGGGGAGTCCGTAAATCATGGGACATATTTGCAATAGCCTGTCTAAGCTCTATATCCATTCTCTTATGTTCCAATTCTGATTTTTGCTTTTCCTCTAAGGTCTTATTTATCTCTAAAGCTAAATTCTCCAATATTTTATTAGGTGAAGAAAGTAGTATTTTTGAGTTAGTATCATTTTTATTAATATTGTTTAGTTGATTTGTTATGCCTTTAATCTCTTTACTTGAAAAAATATAAAGGATGGCAAATATACTCGATATAGCCACAAGAAAAACATTTATTAAAATTTCCATAAAGCTCACCATCCTTTTTATTTAAAGTAAAATCTAACTTGCAGAAATAATTCATTACTTCTTGTTTTTTGTATTTGTACTAGCAACATAAATAACAACACCAGTTAAAATCAGAATGATCCCTACGACCATATTTATAGGCATGAGTTTCACCATCTTTATTTAACTTCTTTTTTGCTGAAATGCAGAATGCTCAAAATTGAAAATACCACCGTATATATTACACCTATTACAACAGCGGAAATTAAACTATCAGTTGTTATGGCTTGAATGCTGTTAGCAGGTGTCATAGTTAGAGCGCTTAATGTTTTTATCTTTGTTGTAATTAGTACATTATGAATATACATAATTTTATCAGAAATAAAGAAAGAAAGAACCTTTAGCATAGAGCTGATTGAAACAAACATAAAGGCATAAGCAAAGGCAAATATTGTATTGTTCTTGAAAATAAAGCCCATTAGAGTTCCAACTGATATAGCACCAATCCACAATGGAATCGCTGCTAATAGCCTCAATAAAAAGTCTTTAAATAAAGCTAGAGAAACTCCCTCTACTCCAAACAATATTGCTCCGCTTCCTAAATAGAAGGTCAGTATGATAACGGCTGCTATAAAAGAAAGAATAACAGTTACTATGATTTTTGATAAAACTATCTTTCTTCTAGGTAAACCAAATGACACTACATTTTTTAAAGTCAAATTCTTTATTTCTTCACCTATTACCATGTCAATTACTATTCCAACTAAAAAAATTGGTACATTAAGCATTCCAATCCCCATTTGAAGCAGCATAGATAAGTTTCCTGAATCAACAGACTTCATTAGTATATTGAATACCAATGCTAGAATAGATGTTATCCCTGCAAAATTCCAAAAATATAGTCGGTTAAAATTCCTGTAAAGCTCCGCTCTTATATAATTAAGCATTATGAGCACCTCCAATCAAATCAATAAAATAGCTCTCTAAATTTGCACCAATCTGATTAATTGAAGATACCATAACTCCACCATTTATAAGAGTCTTTGTTACTATTTCCGGAGTATCTACATACTCATAAAATTTTATTTCATTATCATTAAGAACCTGATATTTATTAGAATCAAGCTGATTTTCTATTATAACTGCAGCTTTTCCAGTATCGTTTACCTTAATTGACAAACAACGCTTACACTTTTCCTCTAGGTCTTTTGCTGATACCTGCTCCACAAGCTCACCCTTATGAATAAAACCATATGTGGTCGCAATTTGGGAAAGTTCTCCTAATATATGACTTGAAATAATTATTGTAATATTTCTTTCTCTATTAAGCTTTAGCAATAGTTCTCTAAATTCTACAATACCAGTTGGATCCAGTCCATTTATAGGTTCATCTAGAATAAGTAAATCCGGGCTTCCCATTATTGCATATGCCAAACCTAATCGCTGCTTCATACCAAGAGAGAAGTTTTTATATTTTTTCCTTCCGGTGTCTTCAAGTCCTACTGCTTTAAGGACATCCTCTACACATTTTTTCTCTACGATACCTTTTTGTATTCTATAATATTCAAGGTTTTTCTTTGCAGATAAGTAGGGAAAGAAGTTTGGCGTTTCAATTATACAACCTGTTCTCATTCTTGCTTTGTTTAGCCCATCTTTAGATGTTTCATGAAACATCTCTATTTCTCCACTTGATGGCATTGTAAGCCCACTTATAGTTCTAAGCAGAGTTGTTTTACCTGCTCCGTTTTTACCTACAAGTCCATATATATCTCCTTGTTTTACATCCATATTAACATTGTTCACAGCAATATGGCTATTGTATTTCTTTGTGATGTTTTTCGTCTTCAATACTATCTCAACCACTTATAGGTCAACCTCCTTTTTCTTGTATGATTATATATTAAAACATAATCTACAAGATACAATAAAGAAAAACTTAAGAAAGTCTTAAGTTTATTCTCCCATCTTAAATCCAATTCCCCATACTGTGCTGATATATTCCGTATCTGGAGCTGCTTTAGCTAGTTTTGACCGAAGGTTGCTTATATGAACATTTACTGTGTTGTCGTCCCCTAAAAACTCCTCATTCCAAACATGTTCAAATAAATTAGCCTTTGTAAAAACCTTATTTGGAAATGTCATCAATAACTCTAATATGGCAAATTCTCTTGCTGTTAAAGTAATCTTCTGGTCTTTAACCTTTACTTCTACTGTTTCAAGATTTAGAGTTAAATCCTTATGCTTTAGAACATTTAGCTTTTCAGTTGCATTAGAAAAAACCATATATCGTCTTAGCTGAGCCTCAACTCTTGCTAAAACCTCGTTGACATCAAAGGGTTTTGAAATAAAGTCATCAGCTCCAAGCTTTAATACTTCTATCTTTGTCTCCTGTCCCAACTTTGCAGAGATAACTATAATAGGCATTGTTTTAATTTTTCTTATTTGTGAAATTATCTCTTCTCCTGATATGGCAGGAAGCATTAAATCCAATAAAACAAGTTGAAAATCATATTGTCCAAAACACATTTTAGCTTCTGAGCCTGAAAAAGCTGCTCTTACGCTATAGCCCTGTTTACTTAATATTTTACAGAGCAAGTTGTTTATGTCTACATCGTCTTCCACTACTAATATGTTTATGTTTTCGTTCATATGGACCACCACCACTTTATTTTTACGTTTTTGCTTATCTTTATATCAATTAAATGTCATAGATATATTATATACGATATATCAGGTTGAAGACAAACTATGCTTAGAAGTCTCAAATGGAATTTGAATATATAATAACACAAAATAAGACTCTATTCTAAAAGGCCTTTTCCCCTCTGAATAGAGCCTTGACGTTTCTAGTCTCTAAATATAAACAAGTTTATTTTTAATAGAATTGCACAGACTTATCTTCCTCTAGCCTCTCTGTCCATATCATTTTCATTATCTCTAATTCTTCTGTATAATCTGCTTTTTCTTCTTTTTCATCGTACTTTAATTCCTCAAGCACTTCAATAGAAAATGCTTCTTCACCATATCCATTCCAGTCCATCTGTAACTCTTTTATTTTATGAATTCCTGATTTCAGCTGAAATCTATGACGGTTTATAATGCTCTTTGTGTCTTTACTTACATCTATAAAGACTTTCCCGTTTATATTATTCTTTATTATAATTGCTCCCATAGGGGTTTTCATTTCTTTGTATTTTAGTTTTAGTTCCTTTTTTGTATCCATAGATATCATTCCTCTTCTTTTCTATTAATATAACTATTATACTAAATATCTATATACATTTATATATGATTTTTTATTGTACTTAAAGGGTAAAATATTATAGTCTATACATAAGGTTTTACTTTTGCTTTAAATTTTGTTTTTAAGTCGGTGATAAAAATGGATAAATACTACATAGATACTATGAAAGAATTGAATCAATGGAAAAATAGAATGGAAAAAAAGCCTTCTATAATAAATAAGGCTTCAAAGGGCGTCCAAAATAAGATTAATAGCATACTACCTGACAAATATCATGAAATTCTTACTTCTGCTATAAAAAATATGGTTAAAGCTGTATTGTCAGGCTCACAATATATAACTAAGAAGTCCTATCCCTTTATTATGTCTCTCGAGGAAAGAGAAAAACTAGCCAGAGAAAAAATAGGTTTTTATAAAAAAACTGCTATGCTAGAAGGTGCTGGTACTGGAGCTGGTGGCTTTCTAATGTCTCTTGCTGATTTTCCACTGCTCCTTAGTATAAAAATAAAGTTTTTATATGATGTTGCAGCTATTTATGGTTTTGATATTACAAATTATAAGGAAAGATTGTATATTCTTAAAATATTCCAGCTCGCTTTTTCTAGTCAAGCTGTAGTAAACAAAGTATTCTATGAAATAGAAAACTGGGAGGAATATTCTAAAACTCTTCCAAGCAATATAAACCTTTTTGACTGGAGAGTATTTCAACAGGAATACAGGGATTATATAGATATAGCTAAGCTTTTGCAAATAATTCCTGGAATAGGTGCAGTGGTAGGTGCTTACACTAACTCAAAGCTTTTAGATAAGCTTGGAGCTACTGCCATGAATGCTTATAGGATGAGAGTCATTAAATAATAATAGAGAGCTCTTTGCTCTCTATTATTGCTTTACTCAAATGTCACTATAGATTCTGGACGTTTAATTCTTAGTAGAATTGTTTCTAATATTCTAAATACATGATTAAGCTTTTCAGGACCAATGTATCCTGTTATTAAATCTTGACCAATGACAAGATCCATATTTTCCATTCCTTTTTCTAATAGAACTGCTTTATTCTGTCCCAAAATTGGTGTTTGATATACATTTCCATTTATTAATTCTCTAATTCTTTCAAGTTCTAGTTTCCCAGTTCCTGGCTGAATTCTTTGTAGTTGTGCATACAAATCAGGACTTACAACGAGAACATATGGGCCATAGAAACCTTTTCTCACAAGCTTTTCAAGACCTGCTACCATATCTGAAAATGCATTTTCGCCTTCATTCCAGTTGTTTTTTTCCATAGTTTGTCTTCCATCTACATTCATTAAACCTTTATAACCCCACTCTTCATCTCCAAAGAATATGACTTGGTTCTCTTTATGAGCACATGCTGCAGCTGTAATAGCTACAGGAGCAAGGTCTAGTGGTAAACCCGTTTGTTTACTGTTCTCTACATCTCTCCATGATATAAAAAAGTCTTTAAATATCATAGGTATTTCAACGTATCTACGATTTTGAACTTTGACTAATTCTGTATCCTCTTCTCCATTCGAACTAATAACAGTATCATTGTTTACGTTGTATAAATTAATATTTATATTTTGTACGCCTGCACCTAATGGTCCATATATAGGTATAAACTTTCTTCCTACTAATTGTTCTTTTGCTTTTTTAACAACAATTTCGTCTATCTTTTCCCATAATTCATCTTCAAAGGGTGCATCTCCTCTTAATAGAAAATCCATCTCTTTCCCTCCTTACTATTCCAAAAGGCTTCCAACTGTTTTAATATTGCTTGTCTTTGTATCAATCTCTGCTTCAACTATACCTAAATCCTCAAGCATTTCTCTTACTTCTTCCTCACCTTCTGCAAAAAGCTCTCCTTCACGTGGGTCAAGTATTCTAAGTAATGCCATTAATTCTCCAACATGGGCTTTTTCCTCATCTCTGATGTCTGCCAAAACTTTTTTTGCAATTGGATTATCGGTGGCTTGAACATGAGCATCATAAATATATATTGCCTCCAATTCACCAGCTATATCCAAACGTATTGCTTGAATTAGTTCTTCCTTTGTAATTTTTCTCTCTACATTTGCACTAAATGGGTTACCAAAACTAGGCATAAAAACACGCTCCTTTGTTAATTATTTAGTATATTCTTACCCTATAGGCAAAGAAATAATCATAATATCACAATAATGTATATGATTCCCTACTAAGTTTAATTCTTGTAAATATTAGGAACAGATTTTGATCAAAAAAGCCTATAACATATGCTATAGGCTTTTTAACGTAATTGTATCTTGTTCAAGAACTTTAAAAGTTTTATATGTTTTATTAATTAATTATCATGTCAGATTTGAAAAGCTTTAATCCCTTCATTTCAGGGTTCCTTTTTAGCATGATTAGATACCAAGTAGTTAACACTATTCCCTTAAACATGCTTGATATGCTTATTGCCCACCATACTCCATTAAGTCCAAGACTAGTTGAGGAAAGTATAAGTGCAGCTGGTATTCTAAGACCATTAAATAGTATACCCACAATTGATGGAGGAACTGTTTTCCCCAATCCATTAAAAGCACCAGCTGTAGTTGATTCTATACACATAAATAACTGTGAAAGCCCTAATATTCTCAGATATACAATTCCATATCTAATAGATTCTTCCTCTGGTATAAAAATAGAAAACAAGGGCCTTGCAGCAAAGATTAAAAGACATGTAGCAAATATTCCGATTATGGACATTATTGCTATTCCAACGAAATATCCCTTAAAAACTCTTTCCCATTTTCTAGCTCCATAGTTTTGTCCCACAAAAGCACTCATTGCTGTCTGAAATCCACCTGCAGTCATCCAAGATATAGCCTCTATCTGAGAGCCTACCTTTTGTACTGCTATCGGAATAGGTCCCCATTGTGCAATTATCCTTGCTATTACCATTGCAAATATGGAAAAAAGTCCACTTTGTAGTGCAACAGGGAGTCCTAGATTTACTATTCTTCTTATATGCTCCATATCAGGTCCTTTTAAGATATTAAGGCCTGAAAAAAGCTCTGAGCTTTTTCTTACTCTCGTGATAAAAATTATAGTAACCATTAACTGAGCTATTACCGTCGCTATAGCAGCACCTGCAACTTCAAGTCTTGGAAAGGGTCCTATACCTAAAATTAATAAAGGGTCTAAAATCATATTCACTACAAGTCCTATTGTATTAATGGTAAAAGGTGTTTTACTATCTCCATATCCATTGAATATTGCTGTAAAAACAGGGTTTATAAAATAAAACACTAATCCGCAAGATATAATAACAAGGTATCTAATAGCATTGCTTACTATATCTTCTTCTCCAAGGTTAAAAAATCCTATTAAAGGCTTTCTAAGGGTTATAAGAATAAATGCATAGAATAATGCAAGACAAATAATCATCTGAATGCTGTGTTTTATATAAAGTTTTGCTTCATCTATATCTTTCTTGCCTACTGACTGAGCTACTCCAACCTCTGCACCTATTTTTGGTATAAGGATAAAAGCCATGCCAAGCCAAGTAAAAAAACCTGCAGTTCCAACTGCAGCAACAGCTCTGGAACCAACCCTTCCAACCCAAATCATATCTGTCATGTTGTATGCCATTTGGACAAAGGATGTACCCATAATTGGAATAGCAAGCTTAAAAAGTGACTTAAGTATACTTCCTTCTGCTAAGTTATTCATCTTATTCATGTTTACCCCCCTCAAGTTTCAATTATCTTTTGTAAACAAAACATGGATACAGGTTTATTATTTCTATTAAATTATCTAATCAAGGCACCTATCCCTATGATTAACCTCATGACTGAAGTCTATTTTAACTGGTTTGTCTATAGTGATACTATTTTCTGATACAATAGAATCGTAAGCAAGTATCTCTACACCATTTTCTTTTGCTAGTTTAACTGATTCAGAAAAGGCTCTATCCATTTGCCAATTTGGTCTAAACACATCAGGCTTTTTCATCTGGATTAAAAAGAAGAGTGCTCCTCGATAACCCTCTTTAACTGCCTCTATCATTTCCAATACATGTTTAGTTCCTCTTTCAGTAGGTGCATCTGGAAACATAGATACTCCATTATTTTCTAATGTAACGCCTTTTATTTCAATAAAACCTTTTTGCTCTTTTGATTCAAAATATATGTCATATCTAGACTTTCCATAGGTCACTTCTCTTTTTAAATATGATATATCTTCAAAACCCTTAATTTTACCGTTTTTGAGCGCCTCAAAAACCACAGCATTAGGAATCTGAGAATCCATGTTTACTAGCATAGCTCCCTTCCAGACTGCAATAAGAGAGTATCTTGTCTTTCTATTTGGGTTATGCACGCAATCCTCTAATATAACTTTTACCCCTGGCACCAGTAACTCTTTGCATCTACCAGTGTTCTTTACATGTACTGTTTCTTCTTTTCCATCTATTAATACTTGTGCTATAAATCTGTTAGGTCTCTTTACGAAAACTCCTTCTATTGTTCTATGATATCTCATTTACTTTCTCCTCAGTTCTTAATAATTCAAGTGGATAGGTACTGACATGATTCCTTGGCTATCCCAGTAATTAAAACCTCTTCCTGTATCCACACTTTCTGCATAGTTCTTCAACTACCTCTCTTCTTGAGAAGCCATGGATTATATTTTTAGCCCTGTCGCTTTCTATTATTTCAGAAAAACAAGTCTTATTTATATTCCCAAGATTAATTATTCCTTCTCCATCAAGACAACAAGGCACTACTGTTCCGTCTACTAATATGGCTACTTGATTTCTAAGGCCATAGCAAAAACCTTTACCTTTGTCTTCTTGTTCTTTTAAGTCGGGCCACTTGAATTCATAATCTTGATTTAAATATACTCTATCTGATATTTTAATACCTCTTCCTGGAAGCACTTTTTCTTCTATTTTATAGTCCAAATTAAAAGCTTTTTCAATAGATTCAAGAAGTTGCCTATTTCTTTTCTTTGAATGTTGGTCTCATTGTCTTTGTCTAAATTCCATAATCTTAAAGAAACTAAAATATTAGTTTTATCAATTGCTTCTTTTACAAATGAAAGGATATTATTAATATATTCATCTTTGTTATGAAGTCCCTCATTCCCATCAAAGCTGTGTAGTGAAAAGTTAATCTGCCTTAATGCAGGCTTCATTAATATTTTATCTTTAGCCTTATTTAATAAAGTTCCATTTGTAGTTATGTTAACTTTAAAGCCCTTTTCATAGCTTAAATCCAAAAAACTGTCTATTTCTAGGTGAAGTAATGGTTCTCCTTTTACGTGAAAATATACATAATCAGTGTATGGTTTAATTTGATCTAATATTTTGCTAAAGGTTTCTAGTTTCATAAATTCAGGTTGCCTTATTGTTTGCGGACAAAATCTACAAGCAAGATTGCATACATTTGTAATTTCTATATATAACTTTTTAAATTTTTTCATAAATTTATACTCCCATGTAATATATCATTTTATGAGTTTTGATAATTCTTTAAATACAGGAGTGCCTGATACTTTTAATAAATCAAATAAAATAGTCTCAGTATTTATGATAGTAGCACCCATTTTGTCCATAAGAAAAAGTCCATTTTGATAATTTTCCTTTGTTCGTGAACATACACCGCCTTCTACTACGAAAACTTGGTATCCATTGTCTATCAAATCTCTTACAGTTTGAAAAACACAAACGTGAGTTTCCATTCCTGTAATAATAACCTTTTTTCTTCCTAGCTCATTAAGAACTGATTTTACCTCTTCTGTGTATCCAGAAAAAGATATTTTTTCATACAATTGAGCTGTATTTATATTAGCACTTATTTCAGGTACTGTTTTTCCTAATCCCTTTGGATATTGTTCAGTGCCTATAATAGGAATGTCTAGCTTTTGTGCGGCACTTATTAAAATATTAGTATTATCAATAACCTTTTTCCCATATTTCATTGCAGAAACTAGACGTTCCTGGATATCTATTATCATCAATATCGCATCTTCTTGTTTTAATGTAAACTTATCCATTTACATTCACTCCCTTTATATTATTAGCAATATACCCTCAAAAGGATTTTAGACTTCATTCTTTTATAATATCATTTTTCATAAATATTATCAGATGAATTCTATTATTGATTATATATCATAGGATATAGTTTTTCATGCAAAATATAAAAATACTAGGAACTATCCAAATGCCTTTAATCATAAAAATATTTTACTACCTGTCTTCAAAGCTATGATACAGCACAGTGTTAATTGATTAACAATAATTATTAAACTAAATGCTAGGGAAAACTCCCTAGCATTATTGTGTTAGAGTAAATCAAAAAGCCTAACTCCTTTACACAACAAGAAACAACTCTATTTTAATTCTTCAATTCTATCTATCAACTTTGTCGGATTAACTATTTTCCCAAGTTTATCTTCATTATTAACAGATACTGTTTCACCTGTACTAAGTGCTTCTTTCCAGAATATTTCTGGCGTAGTATCAGGGTTAACTTGACATGCTAATGCATATAACCCTGCGACATATGGAACTGACCAGCTCATACCTCCTTCTCTGTAAAACACATAATCATTCTCACCTGTGGGACTTGCAGTACATCTTGAATCCATAGGAATTAAAAGTTCATCGTTATTATAAGAATATCCATTACTACTCCAGAACTTTCCTTTTGAATATGAGTTAATATCATCTGCATTTTCTAATGGTTCACGTCCTAATCCCATGAAAGGGTTGCTACCAACATATACAGTATATATACCTTCCTGCTTTGCTTTTTCTACAGATTCAAGTGCTTTTTCATAACCATTCATCCCTCCACCTATTCCTAGTGAGATTGATATGACTCTGATTTTTTCTCCTTCTGGTAATATCCTATTGATTTCCACAATACGATCTATTGATTTTGCAAGCCATGTAAGATCCCATTCAAATTCTCCTTGTTTAAATACTCCATGAGTTTCAGCAATGTAATAAAGATCAGCTTCAGGTGACACACCAACTGTCTTACCTACAGCAATAGATGCAACTGCAGGACCATGCATCATTGCAACATCATCAGAGCAATGAATTTCTTCATATAATTTTAATTGGTCCTTATATTCTACATGGTCAACTAACAATCCCTGATCAATAATTGCGATACCGATTCCCTTGCCTGTGATCCCTTTATCATGAAGCTCTCTTACCCCTAATCCAGGATTCTTTCCCAATTCCATAATTAATTCTGGATCAAAACCATCAGGTAATTTTTCAGGCCACTTAGTCTTACTATCAAAGTCGGCATTTATCAGGTCTTCAAATTTTTCCTCTAAATCAAGCTCTGATAAATCGCTACTTCTAAAATCTCCTTGCCTCATTCCACTTGGTAACTCAATCATTTTCCCAGGATTAATGAAAGAATAATCTGCTGCACTAGGTTTTCTCACAATACTCAATTCATTGTCTGGCGAAAGTAATGTCTTATATAGTCCTGACTCATCTGATTGTTCTCGATTTTCAGATTGTATTTCTTGTTCAGATTGTTCAAGTTTTCCAACGTTTTCTTGGTGCTCAGGTTGTTCCAATTGCTCTAATGACCCTATCTGTGCCTTCTGTGACGGAGTACATCCAGTAAATAAAATAGCTATCCCAATGAATAAACACAATAATCTTTTCATTTTACTCCCCCCATATTAGCCAATTACTTACTTACAACCTATACCTAAATCATTGTATTGTCAATATTTTCTTGTAGACATGCGCCTACTTACTTAACAGAAGCCTATAACCCCTAAGTAAAAAAGAGCAGGCTCCTAGGTCTATATAACTTTGCGAGTGAAGAGTCCCTAAACTCTAAATATATTAGTTGGAAACATATTTTATAATTACAAATAATAATAGACCTAAAGTATTATCTAATACCTTGGGTCTATTTGTTATTACTATTTGTTATTACTATTTATTATTCAGATAACAACCTTTTCTCTCCTGTTATCTCTTGTATCGGCTTAATATTCTGTGTTACTTCGACAGTTCCCATATATTCTCCATTCTTATCTCTTACTGCAAAGTATCTAATGTATATATATTCTCCTCTTAGCTTAATCCAAAAAGCCTCGCTGTCCTTTTCTCCACTTTTGAGATCATTTAATATTTTCTCTACTGTTTTTACACTGGCATGTGGGTGACAGTTTTGTACTGTACGTCCTATTACTGACTTAGTTCTTGGGAAAAATCTTTCTGCTGGTTGTGAGAAGTATTTTACTATGTCATCCTTATCTATAAATGTTATATCAAATGGAAGAGTATTTAATAATATTTCAAGCTCTTCAACCTTTAATATTCCTGAATCAAACTTAACATATCCAGCTGGTCCGCCTACTGTCTCTTCTTTGACTATTTTCTCTACAGGTGCTCTTTCTGGTCTCCATTTTTCACTAGGTGCTACTATACAATAGCCAATTTCTTCACTATCCTCTGCAATTTTTAGCCATTCGTCTTCAGTAAGTACATCTACTAGCATAGGTAGCATTATGCTTTCTTCTTTGAAAATCATATCTAAAATTTTATTTGCCATGACTTCAGCTTTTTTATCTATTTCCTCCATACCCTTCATATCTATATCATCTTGAAGTAGTAGTGCTTTAAATTCCTTAATATCCCTACGGATTTCATCATCTACTCCCCACATTACCTTTGGTGGGGCTGTGATTCCGTACTTCTCCATGTAAGGGAATAATATATTTTCTTTTCTACTATAATGCTTTTCTATGTCCAATAATAGATTTACATCTTCTATAATACTAAACTTTACTTTCCCCATCCCATTTACTACAAAATCCTTTACCTTAGGAAGTATGTTGTTCTTTATTAAATCTTCTATTGCAAAATTTTCTTCTTTAAGTACTCTAACTGGATGACCTGGTTTTTCTTCTTCTTTTGCTTCACTATGGATTTCTTCAATTGAGCCTTTGAATATCTCTGCATGAACATCACAAAGCCTTTGGATTTCTTCAACTGGCATCCCGTCCTTTATTAAGCCAGCCTCCATTTCAGATATTTCACTGGCAGCTACTCCACTAATAAGGTTTGCAAATTGGTCTTTAACCTCTTTAGGGTCCTTTCCATCATGTAGTTGCATGATTATTTCTTTTAATATAGCCTGCCTTTTTTTCTTATTAGGGTCTTCTAATACTTCTCTGTTATTAATTAATTCACTCATTTTTCTCTTCCTCCTTTAAATTAATTCAAAACCATTCTCTTTTAATTTTTCTTTTATCTTTTCTATATCAACATTTTTCATCTGTGCACCTTTAGGTATGGTCATTATTCTACCTGCAGTATTCATCATTATAGGATTTGCTATGTCTTCAAATCCTAATCCTTTTAAAATCTCTTTTATCTCTGGGTATTTAGTACATAGTTCATAGATAGTTTCGTTTAAGGATATAGTCTTATTCATAATATTCCTCCAAAACCTATTTTATATATCTAATATAACCTTATCTCACTATAAATTATGTGATTGAAATCAATTCTCAAGTAAAAGTTAGATACAATATAAAATTTAAATTATAATTACTATATATTATGTTTATATTGGTTTTAATAACATAATCGCCACTAGTCTATGACCGAAATCATAAATTAGTGGCGATTTTTAAAATATTACTATTTTATTTTATTGAGATCTAAGTTCCAAGGTAGAGTCGTAAAAGGGCTTTTTTCATCTTTTAGAATTTTTTGGTTTAGCTGATGACGCCTGTAGGCTTCTGTTTTTTCATTATTTTTATCTTGTCCCGACCAAAATTCAAATCCAAGCATATAATGTTCTGACATATCCTCCCAAGAAGAATAAGTTTTCTGTAGTTCTTTTGCTGCATCTATAAGGATATCGTATGCCTCGTCAATAGATATATACCCCGCAACATAACTCCAACCTGTTATCTGAGTAATACGACAATAATCCCATGCTATTAAACCTTTGTCTTTTAGCTTATCTTTATTTTTTATATAAAATTTAACTATTTGTGAAATTTCTTGATCTTTCTTCATTATAGTCTCTAATTGACTTGGGTTAAATGCTGATAATTCTGCTTCTATATCCCTATAATATTTATTATGCCCTTCTTCCTTTAACCACTTTAAAGCTGCAAAATAGTCTTCCCTACTGTAAATATTCCATCCACCTTCTAAAGCGCTTCTTACTGATAAAACATGAGCTCTAAATCGGTAATTTCCTCCTATTATATTGTAGCCACCATAATTATAAAGGTTAATGTTTGTACTTGGTGCTAGTGCCCATTTTCTCTGATCTTCCGAATATTTAATTTTACTCTCATCTTCCACAATAATAATAGCAGGCTGTACTAATTCCTCATATACCTGTGATTCACCCCGGCTTACTTTTTGCCCTAGCGCCTTTGCTACAAAGTTTACTGGAATTAAAATTGAATCATTTCGTAAAACTGGATCTACATAATATTTTTCAATAAGAATTGGTGCTGCTGGTAGCGTAATTTTTTTATCATTTTCATATCCTACATTACTGCCAACTTGTAAAGTTAGTTTTTTTCCAAGCTTATATATAGTCACAGTCTTTGTCGATTCTTCCAATTCTACTTTGGCTCCTAAGGACTCTGCCACTTCCCATGCAGAAGTTAGTACCTCTCCATTCTGTACTACAGTTTTTATTCCCCATATAGGTTTGTTATCTATTACTAATAGAACACCTATTAGGTTATAGAATTCATCTGTACCTTTAATAGATGAAAAAACAGGGTCATCTTTTAACTTATTCGAGTACACATAATCTCGTTGCAAATCCAATGCTTTTTCTACATTTTCTAAAGCACCATCTTTATTTCCTTTTATGAACTGAACTCTGCCTAGATAGTAATTAATTGAAGCTAATTTATTATTTAAACTACGCTTATTCTCATAAATATTTTCACTTATCTCTGATGCAGTTTTTAAGTATGCTTCTGCTTCATTGCTCAATCCCAATTCGTAAAGTGATCTCCCTTTATAATACATTGCTTGGAATAATGAATACCCATCAGGGCTTTTATCTAATAATTCATCGCAAGCAGTAACTATTTCCTTGTATTTCTCTATGGCTTTGTCTTTATTAGATTGTTGTTGCAGATTTTTAGCTTCCGTAAATAGTCTTCCTATATAATTTATACCATTGCTCGACAATCTGTTGCTTTCTACCTTTTCTTTATCCGTATATATGCTCTTACTTTCACCAGTTAATACATTGTCTATAGAATCTATGAATAAATTTTCTGTATCAGACCATAAGATTTGATTTCCTGTTATAAATGCTTTATCCAGATATCTTACAACTGGCAAAGCTATTGATTGCTCAGTCATTTTTTTCATATCGATCAATACTCGTTTGTTATTTTTTGTCATAAGTAGTAGGTCTCCTGAAAATGCTATGATTCTATACTTTCCTAGTTCATTCGTAAGTTTAATCTCTGAGTCACTATGTACATCATACATATATACTTGGCTATAACCGTTATAATCCTCTAGCCATATTACTTTTCCATTTTCAACTACAACATCTTTGTCCTCTCCTAGACTATAAGTTAACCGTTTTTCTTCTTTTCTTGAAATATCATATATCCAAATGTCACCATCACCATTGCTTCTGTCTATCCATGCTATTATGTTGCCATCAAATGATAATTCTCCATAGGTTTTATCTATATCAGATGATACCTTCTCTATAATCTTTTTTTCTATATCATATACCATTATATCTGAACATCCATCTTTATAAGTCACCCATACAACTTTATTATTACTAATTGATGGTAATCTATGATTTCCTTCAGTATTAGATATTACAAGTTCCTTTTTCGTTCTTATATCATATAAATATATATATCATAATGTTTTTCCTTGCTACTTGCTGTATCTCGCTCACCTTGCCACACTATGTAGTCTTGCCATATATCAGGATTTGATTGTAGCTTAAATCCACTGGAAACTTTTGTTTCAATTCCAGTTGATATGTCTAAATAATAAATGTCTCGAATCTCATTTGAACCAAATTCCCATACAGCTCTACTTCCATGAAACCTAGCGCTACGAGTCGGTTTGTTTTTTATCTGTGTAGTATCTCTATCACCATATGCAATGTTAGATATTAAAAGAATAAGTACCATTAATAAAAGCATAACTTTTCCTTTTTGGTTTCTCATGATTAACCCCCTTGTAATTAAGATTTAAATGTTTTATTTGCCAAACTAAAGCTTTTAAAAAAGCAGTTAAATGCTTTTGCACTCATCTTTTATATTCTTTATATTTATTTAAAGTCCTTTCCTTTTTCACAATATTCTGCATAAACATACAAATTAGGATAAAGGTACTATGCTTAGTATGTTGAAAATAATCGAGGAAACACAAGTGTACAAGCAATAAAAATTCCAACTAAATCCTCGTTTCCAAATAAAGCCGAAGCGATAGACAAAAATAAAAAAGATGCAATCACCTTTCTTAATGTTTTATATTTTCGATTGTCTTTGCCATACTTTATTTCATACGAGTTCCAAAATACAAATATCAAGCCACTTTTTATTACTAATCCTGTTAGTGCACCTAAAATGAATATAAAAGACATTTTTAATGCACTGCTTTCATGTGAAATATGTTGATAATAAGCTATAGAATTTAAAATTCCACTTCCAAGCAAAAATACTATTAATATCAATACAACAAAATCTAATACCTTTATGTCTTTTTTTCTCATAAGTCACCCCGCAAGCTCTTTATAAATATCCTTAAAAGCAAAATAAGTTCGTTGGTGTTGGTATAATAGTAACCTCTTCTGCTTTTTCCTGCTTTTTTATTCTCTATCAATGATGTAATTGTAACCCAATGCTCTTTATAAGTAATTGTATAAGTTTTGTTGCTTTCAGGATTCGTATATTGTATCTCAACAGGAATATATCTAAGTAATCTTTTTCTATTAATTTTCTAGTAAAAACTGAAAAAGGATTCTCTAGCAGAAAGTTTAAGTTGCAATTACTACACAATCTGCCATACTCTTGTTTTATAAAGCAGTAACTTCATGCCTATTTGTTTCACCCTTTATGTTTCAATTTTTTCCCACACTGAATAACCTTTAGTAGTTAATTCAAACCAAAAATCAAATATTTGATCATCATTTAAATTTTCAAATTCTATCTTACCTTGACTTGGTGGTTCACTTATTCTTATTAATTTATTTTCCATTAATTCCAAAACCACTTGTCTTAATAGTTTTCTGTCAAATTTGACAGTTAAATAGCTTAAATATTCTTCAATTTGTTTAATACTTTCACAACCATCTGCCAATGAATCTAATATACTTTCTTCAATTGTCATTTTTGGTTTCATAAATATATTCCCCCTCTATTACTAATTTTGTTTAGAATAAGGTCTATAATGTAGTTCTTCAATAAGTTTCCCATCTTTATTGTGAAGTTCATGCTCCTAAATTTTCTGATATAATACTTCCAAAGTATACAGTCTAATCAACTAAAAACAGACTATCTACTTGGAGGTATCATATCACTGTGTCTTAGACTCATTTTCGGATGCGCATTTTTTCCTATTACTTTGTTATACTTCCTAGTTCGTCGTGTGGGTAGTATAATCTTGTCCTATCCTACATCCAACTATATCGCGTATGAAGCAGTTATTCCGTACCCTTGCTTCTTATATTATAATTATTCATTAATTACTTTTTCTTCTTTTCTATCTGGAAAGTACTTACTATCGCAATTACTTCCTTGTAGGTGTAAAGTCCCGTGTATTCCCTTTATCTCCTTTTTGTTTACTTTATTGCTATACAACTTCTCCCAAAATCGTTGATTTTCAACCTTCTCGAAGTCTAAATATTCTATTAAATCTTTAAAAAATATAACATCCTTATCATTATTGAAAATTTTACCAAAAACTTCCTCGTCTACGCTATATACTTCAAAAACACTATTTAGATAGGCTATACTAAATAGGACAAGCTGATTCCGAACATGATATAATAATAATAATAATAGTTATCACGGGGAGGAATTTTAATGGCAAAACATTATGAAGAACCATTCAAAAAGCAGATAGTAGCTTTATATAATAAT